>JAPLSS010000861.1 GCA_026398515.1 Candidatus Sumerlaeota bacterium
CTGCAGGTAGAAACTCAGCAGGAAACCGAGCGAAGCGGTGGCCGAATAATGGATCAGCGCCGCCAGGTTCGAGAAGCCGTAGACCCGGCGCGACACGAACAGGCGCACCTCCAGCATCGGATGTCGCTGGCGCGTCTCCCAGAAGACGAACAGGCACAGGCCCGCCACGCCGGCCCCGACAAGCGAGCTTCCCAGGGCCTTCGAAGCGCCCTTCCCAAAACTCGGAAAGCCCAGCATCAGCGAGGCCATCGCCAGCCCGAACAGGACCGCGCCGACCCAGTCGAACCGCTCCCCCTTCGCCTCCGTCCATTCGCCTTCCAGTTTCCACCAGATCAGCGCCAGCGCCGCCGCCCCGATCGGCATGTGCACGAAGAAGACCGCGCGCCAGCTGAGATACTGCGTCAGGAACCCGCCGATCGGGGGGCCGAGCGAGAGCCCCAGGTAGACCGCCGCCGAGTTGACACCCAGCGCCCATCCGCGCCGCTCCGGAGGGAACACCGAGGTCAGCACCGCTATGCCCGTGCCGAACAGCATGGCGCCGCCGAAGCCCTGAATGACGCGGCAAGAAATCAGCCACAGCCCATTCTGGGAGAAGCCGCAGAGCAGGGAGCCGAGGGTTTGAACCACGATGCCGACGGTGAACACCTTCTTGCGGCCGACGATGTCGGCGATCCGGCTGCACGGAATCAGGAACATCGCCGCCGCCAGCGCATAGGCCGTCACCACCCAGTTCAGCCGGATGGCGTCCATGGCGAACTGCCGCCCGATGGTGGGCAGAGCGATGTTGATCGCCTGGCCCATGAACGGCGTCATGAACGAAGCCAGCGAGGACACGACCAGCGCGGTGCGCTGCATCGCCTTGTCGGACGTCGGGGTCATGACAGCCACGCCCCCTTTTCCACCAACAAGCGGCGGACTTCGACGCCGTCAAGATCCCGCGGACGGCAGCCGCGTTGCGCCGAGACGGCCGCGGCCAGACCGGCGGCCTGTCCGACCGAGCAGGCCGGCGGCATCACCCGCATGCTCGAGTGGACCGCGTGGTCCACGGAAATGGGCCGTCCGCCGATCAACAGGTTGTCCACGTCGCGGGCGACGATGCAGCCGTAGGGGATCTCGTACCACTCGCCTTCGGGCAGACGTTCGTGTTCCGTGCCGCCGCCGTCGGGATTGTGAATATCGATCGGGTAGCGCACGCGCGCGATGGCGTCGGGACATTTGCGAGCCTGCGTGAAGGCCTCGCGCGTGAGACAGGCCAGGCCGCGAACCCGCCGCGACTCGCGCACGCCGATGTGATGCGCGATCGAGTGGATGTGCGCGTTCTCGTATCCAGGGACGTGTTCGCGGAAAAATCGCAGGAACTGACGCAGTTGGCGGCGGCCTTCGATCTCCGCTTCGGAGAGGTCGCCCCCGTCGGTGGCGCGCCGATGAATCACCCGCGTGGTGTTGAAGTGGACAACGTCGTCATCAAACCATTGGAAGAAAAGGACGTCTTCCCGCGGACAGTCGATCTCGCCGCGCGACTTGGCCTCCTCATAGAGGCGCGTCATCTCCCGGCGGTCCGGGGCGCGCGACTTCTCCACGTGGCTCAGTTTGAAGCACAGCGTCATCGGCTGGCAGTGGCCGCCGGGTCCGCCTTCGTCGAATTGACAGCCCGCCCGCGCCGCCAGGTCCGCGTCGCCCGAACAATCCGCGTAGGCCTTTCCGCGGACCGCGCTCAGCCCGGATTTCGACAGCAGCACGAGCGCCTCGATCGCGCCGTCGCGCGTCAGGACGTCGGCCAGCTGATGATGGTACAGAATGTCCACGCCGGCTTCGAGGCACAAGTCCTCGGCGGCCAGCATGGCGGCGTCTTTGGAGATGAAGCGCTCGTTGGACGCCGGCGCCTGATACCGCTTCATGCGCTCAAGCCATTCCGTGTACACCGGCTGATCCAGCGGCCGGCCGTCGAGATGGTTCGGCATGAACGGATGCACTTCGCCGGACACCGCCATGCCGCCCAGATGCCCGTAGCGTTCGACGAGCAGCGTGTTCGCGCCGCACCGCGCGGCCATGACCGCCGCCCCCAATCCGCCCGGCCCCCCGCCGACGACAACGACATCCGCTTCCCGCACAACGGGGAGATCGCGGGAGAGCTCATACCGCGCCGTCTTCACCGCGCCCTCCTTTGACACTCCGTCGCCGTGGCGGCCAAGCGCGCCGCGCAGCCAAGCGGCCGAAGCAGGGCGTTGTCCCTCAGGCTGCGCGGGCCATGCTTGCGCCTTTGGCTCGGCGCAGTCAAGAAGCGGGAATGGCTGGTCTTCGATGGGCGCGGGGAGGAGGAGGGGCGGGCTGAATGGACGGGATGGACGGGATGGACGATATGGACAAAGCGAGCGGGCAGACAAGGCCGAGGGGTGGGGCGCCAAACGCTTCGACCGCCGTCCCCAGTCCATTCTGTCCATTCAGTCCATCTCGTCCATGCCGTCCATGCCGCTATTTCAATGCCGATTTCTCCGCGAAAGCCAACTCGATGATGAATTGCCCGTCTTTTAGACGAGCCGACAGATCGGCCTGCATCAAACGGCAGAAGGCCGCCGCCACTGTCAGGCCCAAGCCGCTATGCGTGGGATCGGTGCGCGAGGCTTCCTTGCGCCAGAACGGCTCGAACAAGTGGGGCAGGTCGTCTTCGGTCAGGGAGGAATTCGTATTGGCGATGCTCAAGCCCGCCGCGCCATCGCGGCTCAGCGCGGAGACGGCGATCCGGCCGCCCTCCGGCGAATGCTCCACGGCGTTGAGCAGCAGGTTCTTCAACACCGCGCCCAGCATGGCGCGGTCGGTCGTCGCCTGGCCCGCGTTCTCCGTCCGCCACTCGACCGCGAGCCGGCGCTGCGCCGCCCGGGCCTCGATGGGCTGCCACGCCTGGCGCGCGGCTTCGGCCAAACTGACCGGTTCGAACGCCGGCGCCAGCGCTCCGCCCTCGGAGCGGGCCAGCGCCAGGAGCGCGGAAACCAACCGGTCCATTTGCTCGGCGATGGCCAGCGCCTCCTGCAGCGCGTGGACGGAAAGCGCCGCGTCGTCGGGGCACATCAGCGCGACCTCGGCCAGCGAGCGCAACTCGGCGATCGGCGTGCGCAACTCGTGCGCCGCGTCGGCGGTGAAGCGGCGCTCGCGCTGGAACGCCGCCTCGAGCCGCTTCAGCAGATCATTCAACCGGCGGACGATCGGGCGGATTTCCCGCGGCGTTCTCGATTCATCGAATCGCCGTTGGAGATTCGACGAGTCAATCTGCTTGCTCTCGGCGGCCAGACGGTTCAACGGCCGCAATCCCCTCTTCACCAGGACCCAGATGAGAAGCGCCACCGCAAACGGAAGCGCCGCCCCCACGCCGCCGATCGTCCAGCGAATGGCGTCGAGCGTGTGGTCGAGCGAGCGGCGGCTTCGTGTCACCGCCAGGTAGACCACGGGCGGCGAGGAGGGCGGGGTTTGGCCTTGCTCCTTGAATTCATCCGAGTCCGGCTCCGGGAAGAGCGACAAGGCCGTGGCCCGTCCCCGCTCGCCGTTGGGGAGGGTCAAATTCCAGCAGTGGCCCGTCCCCGGCGACGGCGAGGACTCCACTGCCTGATGCTTCAACCGCTTTTCGAAATCCTCTTGTGTCAGCGACTCCGACCGCTCCACCCGTTGGCCGTTCGGACACCAAATCACGAAATACTCCGCTTGGGGTCCCGGCGCGAAATCCGCCAGCAGCGGAAGCGAATGCTCGAACTCTACCCGGTTGTTCGGTTTCCGCTCGACATGGGAAGCCAAGGCCCGCGCCTTCTCCAGCAGCGCGGCGTCGAATTCGTTGATCAGCGCCCGGCGCAGCATCCCGAACAGCATCGCGCCGCTGGTCCCGAGGAGCAGCGCCAGGCCGACGAACAGACCGAGGGTCAGCTCTCTTCGGATGGACCGCATGCCGGGGCCTCCTGCAGGATGTAGCCCATCCCGCGGCGGGTCTGAATGAGCGACGAGGCGCCGGGCCGGCCGATTTTGCGGCGCAGCGCATAGACGGCGGCGTCGACGACGTTGCTCATCGGCTGCGCCCGCTCGTCGTAGATGTGCTCCTCGATCTCCGTGCGCGAAACGACCTCGCCCCGGCGCCGGGCCAGCAGCTCCAGGAGCGCGTATTCGCGCGGCGCCAGGGGAATGGCCGCCCCCGCGCGCACGACTGTGCGCGCGGCGGTGTCGAGGACCAGGTCGCCGATCGCGAGGCGCGGCCGCTTCACCCCGTACGCCCGGCGCGCCAACGCCTGCGTCCGCGCCAGCAGCTCGGCGAACGCGAACGGTTTGATGAGGTAATCGTCCGCGCCCAACTGCAAGCCCCGCACCCGGTCTTCGACCGTGTCCTTGGCGGTCAGGATGAGAATGTGGGTATTGCGGCCCTGGGCGCGCAATCGTTGAAGAACGGTCAGCCCGTCGATCTTCGGCAGCATCAGATCCAGCACGATCACGTCATACTCGTTCGACTCCGCCAGCCACAGCCCTTCCTCGCCGTCGCCACACACGTCGACGGCCCAGCCGCTTCGGCGCAACCCGACGGCCAGAGCGGTTTGAAGGCGTTTGGAGTCTTCGATCAGCAGGAGGCGCATTCGCAGTTCCTGGGAGCGCCGACGGCCACGTCGGCTTCCATTATCCTTTTCCTGGTTGCCGTTCGCCCTCTCGCCACTCACCTCGCCGCCAAGATAACACCGCAAGTATCAAAGGGCCTTCGTTCGCCCAAGCGGGAAGCCGACGTGGCCGTCGGCGCTCCCAGGAACCGCCTTCAATTCTCGCTCTTTGTGGCGACTGCCGCAACCGGCAACGACGTCGGCGCCTCCGGTGCGATCTCCACAAAATCGCGCGGCGATTCCTGGTCGCGATACGCCGCGCGGTCGAAGACGTCGCCATGCCGGTCGATGGCTGTCAACTCGACCCGCTCCGGCGTGACGGCCATCGCGACGAACCCGATCCGCTGCGTGTCGCCGAACTCGCGTCCGGGATCGTCCGGCAACGGTTCCTTGATCCGCTTGCTGCCATTCCCCGCGGTGACAAACAAAATGCCGTCAGTCGCCTTGCGCCTCTCGTACATGTGATTATGCCCGGCGAACACCATGTCCACGTCCCGGTCCACGTCCTGCGCGCCGGTGAGGAGCGGCAGCAGCGTCTCGCGCAGGGGGGCGTCGTCTTCGTGCGCGACACGGCTGGAGACCATCGGCTGGTGGGCCAGCACGACCCGGTAGCGCGACCGGCAGCTGCGCAACGCGTCGCGCAGCCACATCATCTGGTCGGCATTGCGAAAGAACCGGTCGGAGTCCAGCGCGAAAAAGGTGATCAGATCATGGCCGAAGGTCTGCGCGTAACACACGCGCCCGTCCATGTGAAAGGCCGGGTAGTGTAGTTCTTGAGCCCAGTGGCCGTCGTCGTCGTGATTGCCGAGAATGGCGAAGACGGGAATCTTGCGCTCCAACACGGGCGCGAACGGCTTTTCAAAGAACTCTTGAAGGTCCAGATCCCAGCCGCTTTTGTTCGCGATGTTGTCGCCCAACAGGAATAGGGCGTCGAACGGCGCGGCGGCGTGAACGCGGGCCACCTGCTCGGCGACGCCGGCGGCTTCGGTCGCCGAGTGGCCCGTGTCGCCGATCAGCGCGATGCGAACTGTCTCCGGCCCTGGGGCCTCCGGTTTCGGCGCGCCTTTGGTGTAGATGGCCATGGCGTCGCCCGACGCTTCGCCGACGAAGACCGTTTGATAGCCCGTCGGCGAAGATTTCTCTCTCGCCTCATCCACCGACTTCATTCGGGCGACGAGAATCGCCGGCAGCGCGTTGGGATTCGCCGCCACGCTTTGTTCGTCGATCGGCTTGACCCGATAGGAGCCATAGAGATGGTATTCGGGCCCGGCGGCCTTCTCGATCGCGCCGATTTCCGCGACGCCTCCGGCTTTCGCGAGCTTCTCGTCCACCGTTTGGGAAAACAGCCGGCACGAGCGCCGGGGATTCAGGGCCGGGTTCACAAGGATGTACAGGGCAAGCCCGGCCACATACAACGTCGCCGCCGCGGATGCCAACGCCGCCGCGGCGCTCCGCCGCCGAAAGACTAGAAACACGCCGATCCCGATCAGCGCCAACCCGGCGGCAAACAGGCAAATCATCCCGGGCCGCAACGCGTAAAAGCCGCGCGTCCACGCCAAGTCCGGACGGAACCACAACGCCACGGCCGACGGCGCGGCCAGCATTCCCGCGAGAAGAAGGGCCACGCCGCCTCCCGCGCTGAACCGCGGAAACGAAACGCCTTCGGCCAGCGCTCGATCGAGAAACCAACCGACGATCAGCGCCATGCCTGGCAGAAGCGGCAGCAGGTACGACTCGCGCTTTCCATGGGCGATGGAGAGGACCACGAACGGGATGATCGCCCATCCCAGCAGCGGGCGCAGCCCGGCAGGCAGGTCGCGCCGCCTCCGCCAGATCCGAACCGCGGCGGGGATCAAAACGAAGACCCAGGGAAAGAAGATGCTGGTGAACAGGCGCGGCGCGTAATACCAAGGCGGCGCTCCGTGGGCGCCGCTGAGAAAACGCTCGACGGTTTCCCCCTTCGCCTGGGCCAACACAAAACGCCAGCCCGTCTCCCCGGCGACCATCCACTGCCATCCGCCGATCAACGCCAGAAGCGCAATCGCGCCGAACCCCGGCCGCGCCGAGGCCGCCACGCGCCACGAGCGCGCGAACGCCGCTTCGGTCCCGATGACGGACAGGACGATGACGATGGCGAGCGGCCCCTTGGTGAAGAACGCCCCGGCCAGCGCGCCCCACAGGACGATCGCGCGCGGCCAGGACACGGTTCGGTCGGGCGGACGCGTCAGCCAGGCGCAGAGCGCCAGCGCGATCCAGCCGCTGAAGAGCATGTTCAACTCGACCGAAGGCGCGTCGCTCAGGACCTGCGCCGACGTGAGCAATGCAAACGCGCTGATCAGCCCCGCGCGCGCGTTGAACAGCCGCCGGCCCATCCCATACGTCAGAAGAACGGTCAGCATGGCGAACAGGACCGAGGGAAGCCGCAACGCCCCACTGGAGAGCCGGCCGCCGGCGGCCTTCCATATCCCCGCGAACATCCAAAACGGCGCCGGCGGTTTCTGGTCATACGGCTCGCCGTACAAGGTTGGCACGCGCCAATGGCCGTCCTGGGCGATCTCGCGGCCGATCATGGCGCAGCGGCTTTCGTCCGGCCCCCAGACGTCCCACCAGCCGCCTGTCCAGCCCCACAGCCCCAGGCAGGCGCCGACGAGAAGCGCGAGATGCCACGCCGTCTGCCGATCCCCGCCGATATGCCGGCCCTTGTCAGCCAATGACATGTGACATCATCCCACGCAACAGCGTCCGAACCTTGTTTTACCCATAGGGGCCTGTCCAACGCCACGAAGAATACGCTCAGCGCCCTCATCGCAAGGGGAGAGCGGACGAGCGGAGAGCGGACGAGACGAGCGCGAGCGAGTCGAGTCGCGCCTTCCCGCTATGCTCTCAACGGCCATCCGCCGCTCAGCAAACTCCCCGCCACGTCGCTCAATCGCCAACGGGCGGTCCTACACAGGAAACACGAGGCGCCGCACGAAGCGGCGCCTCGCGTTAGGAGTGTTCGTCCGTCCAGCCATCTCGGCTACTCTTTTTCCTCTTCTTCCTCTCCACCCTTAATGGCGCCGGAAGCGTCCACCTTGACCTCTTGCGTCTTGCCTCCGACCTCAACCTTGAATTCGTAGCAGGTCGTCTGAACCATCTCCGCCATGGCGATCTTTGCGCCGGGGAACTTCTCCTTCAGCGCCTTGGCCGCGGCGGCCGGCACGTCTTTCTCGGCAATCTGCTTCTCGATTTCAAAGACAACGCCCTCGGCGGTCACGTTGATCGACTCTTCCATGCCGTTGACTTCGCAGACGGCTTCGTACACGGTCTTGCCTTCCCCGGTCTCTTCGGAGAGTGCCTTCAGTTTGCTGGAGCCGAACTGCTTCTTGATCGCTTCCTGAACCGGCGCAGGGGCCTTCGCCAATTCGATGGCCTTCTCCTCTCCCGCTTTCTCCTCGCCCTCTTCACCTTCCTCGCCCTTCTCGCCCTTCTCCTCGGCTTCTTCCTGTTCCGCTCCCAGATACTTGCCGTCGGCGGCGACCTGGAACTCCTCGGTCTTGCCGCCCTTTTCGATTTCGACGTCGTACACCGTCTTGCCGCTTTCGGTGTCGGCCTCGAGCTCCACGATCTTGGCGTCTCCGACGTGTTCCTTGATCGTCTTCTGAACCGCGTCCGGGAGTTTCGCGAGCTCCACCTTCTGCTCCGTGCCTTCCTCCTTGCTCTCTTCCTTCGTGCTCTCCAACACGGCAGCGGCCGCCAATCCGGCCAAAACCACCAAAACTCCAGAACACCACAGGATCACGTGCGACTTCTTCATGGCTGTTCCTCCGTGCAAAGATTTGAGAAATTCGCGCCGAACCCGGCGCGCCATCAACAGCGGAATGGCGCTTCTTATAGCAGACTCGTCTGATGGAAAGATGACGACACGGAGGATTTCGTCGTCCGGACTCGCGCCGGAAGCATTTCGCCGCCGCAGCTCCTGGCCCTCTCGATGAATCGAGGGGACGATGAAGGGAAGTCACGATTCGTGTTGAAGGCGGGAAGGGCCCTGGAATAGCCTTGGGCAAGACCTCGATCCATTGACGCTTGCTATCGCTTCCAGAACGATTCTCCAGGAGACCTCCATGAAAGAGCTGCTCATTCCCGTCCGGATGTTTGACCGCCAGCCCGGGCGGTTCCATGTGCCCCGAACCGTCACGCTTTCCAGCGTCCATGCGGCGGATGCGCTGCCCCTGGCGCAGCTGCGCGGCGATCTGGCCGCGCTGAAACGGAGCGCCCGCGTTGTCATGGACGCGCCGGCGGCCGCGATCGTGGTCCGCCGCGACAAGTCGCTGCCTCATCCGGAGGAATACCGGCTTCGCGTGACGGCGCGGGGCGTGGAGATCCTCTCGGCCACCGCCGCCGGCGCCTATTACGGCGTCCAGACCCTGCGCGACATGATTCACGCCGGCGGCGCGTCGCTGCCGTGCTGCCGCATCGAAGACTGGCCGGCCTTCGCCCGCCGCGGCGTCTATCACGACTGTTCGCGCGGCAAGGTCCCCAAGACCTCGACCGTCAAGCAGCTCGTCGAATGGCTCGCCCACTGGAAGATCAACGAGTTGCAGCTTTACGTGGAGAACGTTTTCACCTTCAAGAAGCATCCCGAAATCGGCCGGGGCTTCTCGCCCTTCACCGCCGCCGACCTGCTCGAGATCCAGGAGCACTGCCGGCTTCACCACATGCGGTTCGTTCCGTCGCTGACGAGCTTCGGCCACTTCGAGAAAATCCTGATGCTTCCGGAACACGCTCACTTGGGCGAAATGCCCGGCTTCCGCGATTTCCCCGGCGGCACGACCCTCTGTCCCGGCGATCCGGGGGCGATCCGCCTGGTCGCCGACATGTACCGCGAGTTCGTTCCGCTCTTCGAGGCCGAGGATTTCAACGTCTGCGGCGACGAGCCGTGGGAGCTGGGCAGGGGCCGGTCGAAACGCCGGGCGGACACAATCGGCGTCGGGCGCGTCTACTGGGAGTTCATGATGAAGATCCGCGACCTGTGCCTCAAACACGGCAAGCGGATGAACATGTGGGGCGACATCGTGCTCCTGCACCCCGAAATCATCCCCGAAATCCCCAGGGACGTGGTGATGCTCAACTGGGATTATAGCCCCAACGGGAAGCGCATCCCGCGCACCTCGGAGTTCGCCGAGGCGGGCTTGCCGTTGGTCTGCTGCCCGGGGACGAACGGTTGGCAAAGCCACGGCACGCGCCTGCGGTCGGCGCTGGGGAATGTGTCGGCGTTCGCGCGCGTCGGCCTGGAGAACGGGGCGGAAGGGCTGCTCCATACCGACTGGGGCGACGGGGGCCATCGCAATTTCCTCGGCGTCAGCCTGTGCAGCTTCGCCCATGGCGCGGCGCACGCCTGGAACAGCGAGGACGTGGACGACGGCGCGCACGTGCGCAAGTTCGCCGCCCGCGTTTTCGGCGATCGCGACGGGCGGCTGGCCGAGGCGTTGCGCATCCTGGGGGCCGACGAAAGCGCGAATTGGTCTTACAACGCGCTGGTGGAAAGCCTCGCCGAGCCGAAATGGCTGACTCGCGGCGTGGCCCGGCGCCCCGTCCCGCCTGCGCAGGTTCCCCTCGCCGGCGAGCAGCTGGAACGCCGTCTCCAGGGCCTGAAAGCGGCGAAATGGCCGAAGCCGGGCAAGGCGCTCGCGCCGTTCGAAGCCGTCGCCCTAGAGGAATTTCCAGTGGCGGCCGAAATGGAGCGCCTCGCCTATCAGCGCGCGTTGCTGGCCCGCGCGGTTCGTTCGGGCAAGACTCCGAGCGCCGCCGTTCTTCGCCGCCACGCGCTCGAAGTGGGCGCGATGGCCAAGGCCTTCGCTCGCCTATGGAATCTGCGCAACCGCCCGTCGCGGTTGAGCGATAGTCTCTTCGGCTTCCAGGCCGCGGTTCGCGAAGCGCTGCGGTTGGCCAAGAGAGCCTAATCGGCATTTCTCACCAAGCAAGCAAGAGATAGGGTCTGGCGTGGCGCTCGAGCCGCAAAATCAGGCGGTTGCCTAGCGTCAGACAGGGGATTGCCCTATTTCGCGGATCGCGCCGGCGGGGTATCGTCCTCGAAACTGGTTGCGGTTTCGCCAGGCGCCTTTTCGTCCGGCTTCGTCATGCGGTGTGGCGGCGAGGCGTTGCTTTAGTGCCCTTTGCAGGCGACCGAGCGTTCTAAGCGAGTCAGACCAAGAGGAGGGAGGAATCGCGCGCAACGCAGTCTCTACCAAAATGGGTCATCGACGTTTCACTCCATCCAAGAGCGAAGAAGGAGAGACGAGAATGTTCGGAATGAACCGCAGTGTTCGCGCTGGTGTAGCAGGGCTGTTGTTCGCGCTGTTGGCTTCGGCCGCCGTCGCCGGAGGGGGTTTGGATCTCGCCTATCGGCCCTGTTACTTGGTTTCCGATGGGGCCGTTCCCGCAAAGGTCACGGATGAGAACCTGGTCAACCCCTGGGGCACGGTCGCCATCCCGTTCGGATCGATGCTCGTTGCCGACAACGGAACGGGCAAGGTGACTTCCTACGACGGGTTGGGCAACATCCAGCCCTTCCAGGTCGACATCCTCGGGGCGGGCGCCAACAGCGGCTCGCCGGGCAACCCCACCGGGATTGTCTTGTATCCCTTCATGAGAACAGATGATTTGCGACCCCTGCAAGTTGATTCGGGGCCCTTTGGGATGGCCGTGGCGACCGAGGATGGCGCCATCGAAACCTTCAACCTGTTCTGCACCACCGCCCAGATCGTGGTGGACAGTTCCCCGTGCGGGTCCGTGTACAAGGGCTTGGCCTTTGCCTCAACGAAATGGGGCGACCGCTTCTACGCCACTGATTTCCACAACGCCAAGGTCGACGTCTTCGACCAGGATTTCCGGAGGATCGACCTGGGGCGGAAATCGTTCCAGGACTGCCTCATCCCCAAGGGATTCGCGCCGTTCGGCATCCAGAACATCCAGGACCGCATCTTCGTCTCCTATGCCAAGCAGGACGCGGACAAGCACGATGACGTCGCCGGCCTGGGCAATGGCTTCGTCGATATGTTCTCCACGAGCGGCTGTCTCATCAGTCGATTCGCCTGGCGCGGCCCGCTGAATTCCCCGTGGGGGATGACCAAATCGCCGCTGGATTTCGGCATTCACAGCAACCAGATTCTCATCGGCAACTTCGGCGATGGAAAGATCAACACGTACAAGGACAGCTTCGTCGGGGTGGGGGTTCCCATGGGGCCCCTCTGGCTGGACAACGCCAAGCCGCTGCAGATCGAAGGGCTGTGGGGCCTGAATTTCGGCAACGGCGCGTTTAACCTGGCGCCCGACAAACTGTACTTCGCGGCCGGAACCAACCATGAAGCCGACGGGGCGTTTGGCTCGATCGAGAAGACACGGCTGAACTTCTCATTCCAGTTCTAGCGCCGTCCCAGCGCTGGTCGTCCAGTTCCGTTCCTGTTTCCCCGAAACCCTGCGTGTTTCATGCAGGGTTTCGGGGAACGCGTCTGTGCGAAAAGTCCCGTGGACAAGAGCGCTCCGAGAATCCCCGTAGGTCCGCCCTGCCGCGGTGGGCGGGATGCCGGTCCGCCCAACCAAGGCCGGCCTCGGCGAGAACGGCCTGTTTTTCCTCTGTGCCTTTCCCGGGAATCTACGTTTCGTATTCCGCGACGTGGATGCCGTATTCCTGGATCTTGTTGCGCAGGGTGTTGCGGTGGATTTGAAGCAGATCGGCGGCGCGCGCCTGGTGGCCGCCGCACCGCCCCAGCGCCCGGCGGATGGCTCGCTCCTCCACCTCGCGCAACGATAGCGGCGGCTCTTCGTTCTCGGCGGGCTTCTTCCGCGCCGCGCTCGGGATCGCGATGTTCGCTGACAGGTTAAAGTCCTTGGCGTCCAGGACCCCGTCGCGGCTCAGGAGCACGGCGCGTTCGATGCAGTTCTCCAGTTCGCGCACGTTGCCCGGCCAGGCGTGTTTCTCCAGCGCCATCATCGCCTCGTCGGCGATCCCCAGGATCTTGCGGTTCATCGCCTTGGCGTGTTTGCCAACGAAATGCTCGGCCAGCAGGCGGATGTCCTCGCGCCGTTCGCGCAACGGCGGCAGATCAAACGTCGCCACGTGGAGGCGATAGAACAGGTCCTCGCGGAACCGGCCGTCTTCCACCGCGACGCGCAGATCGGCGTTGGTGGCGGCGATCACGCGCACGTCGACGGCGATCAGCTTGGACCCGCCGACGCGGTAGAACACCTTCTCCTGGAGAAAACGCAAAAGCTTCGGCTGCGCCGCAAAAGACATCTCTCCTATTTCGTCGAGAAACAGCGTCCCCCCGTGCGCCGCTTCAATCTTGCCGAGGGCCAGGCGGTCCGCACCGGTGAACGCGCCGCGCTCGTGCCCGAACAGTTCGCTTTCGATGAGGCTCTCGGGGATGGCGGAGCAGTTCACCGCGACGAACGGACGCGCCGCCCGTGGGCCGCGGTCGTGGATGGCGCGCGCGATCAGCTCCTTGCCGGTTCCCGTTTCTCCCGTCAGCAGAACGGGCGAATCGCGCGGGGCGACCCGCTCGACCCACTCCAGCGCCGCGCGAAACGCCGGCGAGGAGCCGAGGAGAGGGGCCGGCCCAGCGTGGCGGCCCTCTCGGGCGCGCCGGGCGCTCTCCTCCGCCTGGTGAATCGCCGCGGCGGCGAGGTTCGCCACCGACTGCAGAAGCTGAACGTCGTCCAGGCGAAACGACTCCAGCCGAAGCCCGTCGAAATGCAGCACGCCGATCGCCCGGTCGCGCCACAGCATGGGGACGCACAGGACCGACGGCGGCGTGTCGCCCGGCCGCGCCTGGCGTTGCGCATAGCGGTAGTCGATTTCAACTTGGGATGTCAAGATGGCCCGCTTCTCGCGGAGGGCCGTCTGGACGATCTGCTTGCTGACCGCCAATTCCTCGCCTTCGCCCTCGCCGGCGGCGGCCATCGGCTGCAATTCGCCCAGCCCTTCGTCCCACAGCATGATGCAGCCGCGCCGGGCCTGGACGAGCGCCATCACCGTCTCCAGCGCTAGTTGCGTGGCGCGCGGGAAATCGTCCTCGACCGCCGCGAACAGGGCGGCCAGGCGGCGCAGGGCGGCCAGTGCGAGCGCCGTTTCCCCGGAAGCCTCGCCGGGCGGCGGCGCTTCGAACGGCGCGGCTTCGATGGTTTCGTCCTGCGGGGCGCTGAAATAGACGAGATTGTTCGAGAAGCGCACGCCCTTGACGTCGAAGTCGGAATTGAACAGGAACACCGTGCCGCCGATGGCGATTTCGTCGTTGCGCAGCAGGAGCCGCTCGGCCACGGGCTTGCCGTTGACCAGAACGCCGTTGCGGCTCTCTCGATCATAGAGCGTGTAGGAGCGGCCGCGGCGCACGATCTCGCAGTGGGCGCGCGAGGCCGCGCCGCCGGGGAGTGGAATGGTGTTCTCCGGCGCGCGGCCGATGGTGGTCCGCTCGTCCAGGCGGTATTTCACCCCTACATTGGGGCCTTGGATGACGAGGAGAGCGGACATAGGGAATTCCCGATTGCCGAATGTCGATTAAGCGACGCGGCGTTTTCGCTTCGTACCCCGTTGGCCATGGGACGCGACACGGTGGGATCGCCGCCAATGCCTGCGCGGTCTCTTCGACGCGCGGACGAGACGAGCGCCAGCGAGTCGAGTCGCGCCATTCATGCCAAAGGCGGTCAGGCGCTCAGACTCCTTCGTTTCCTCATCGTCAGGCTATCGGATCGGGATGAGAAGTTTGGCGTTACAGTGGCGCAGGCGTTCCAGGCTGTGCGTCGTTTGGCCGCCACGTTGCAGCCGCGCAGGTTGGAAAGCCCACGCCGCAGCAACGCCTCGGCGGGCCGCAATCTCCGCCCCCGGTCTTTCAATCGGAAATCGACATTCGGCAATCAGCAGTTATACTTGGCCTCGCGCCGCGGAATTCGTCCAATCTTCGCTAGAGAACAACAGGCCCATGCCCAACGAGCCGCCCCAGAAAACCGAAGCCCCGCCGCGCCACGAGTTGTTCGACCTCGACGCTGCGTTGCGCCGGGTTCAGGCCATCGGCTCGTACCACGGCATCGTCGCGCGCAGCGACGCGATGATGGCCGTCTTCCGCAAGATCGAACTCTATGGCCCGGCGGAAGGCCCCGTCCTGACGACCGGCGAGACGGGCACGGGCAAGGAGCTGGTGGCGCGGGCGCTGCACGCGCGCTCGCCCCGCGCCCGCCGTCCCTTCGTCGCGCTCAATTGCACGGCCCTCAACGAAGAGTTGTTCGAGTCGGAGCTGTTCGGCCACGAGAAGGGCGCCTTCACCGGCGCCAACCGCCAGCATCGCGGCCGCTTCGAGCGCGCCAACGGCGGGACGCTTTTCCTCGACGAGATCGGCGACTTGTCCGGGCGCGTGCAGGGCAAGTTGCTGCGCGCCTTGGAGGAGGGCGTCATCGAGCGCGTCGGCGGCGAGACCGAGCAGCGCGTGGACGTGCGCTTCGTCGCGGCGACGAACAGCCCGCTGGAACAGGCGGTTCACTCGCGCCGCTTTCGCTCCGACTTGTATCACCGCATCAGCGTGTTCCGCATTCACGTGCCGCCGCTGCGCGAGCGCCAGGGCGACTTGCCGCTGCTGGTGAATCACTTCCTGGCTGGGCTGAACGAGCGCTACGGGCGGCGGGTCGTGCGCCTGACGCCCGAGGCGTTGCGCCTGCTCGAGGAGTATTCGTGGCCGGGCAACGTGCGCGAGTTGCGCAACGTGCTTGAACGCGTCTACGTCGAATCGCGCGCCGAGGTCATCGGCCGCAACGCCTTCGCCGAATGGGAGCGCGAACGCGACTCGCTGATCGCCGGGGCCTGGGACGTCAGTTTGCTCGATCAACAGCGAATGCGCGGGCCGGTGATCATTGTGCCTCCCGCCGGCGCGCTGGGGTGGGGAAGCGCGGCGTTTGGCCCTTCGGAATCGGATGCGCGCGGCGACGAGAGCGTCAGGCATCCGTTGGCGCCCTTTGGTCCGTCGGCGCCGCGCGGTCCGATCGACGTGCCATTCACCGTAGACGTGTCCGCTCCGGCGCCTGCGCCGAAGAAGCAGGAACTGACCGCGGAGACGATTCGCCAAGCCTTCGTCCGCGCCAACGGCAACGTGACCCGCGCCGCGCGCATGCTGGGGGTGCACAAGACCACGCTTTACCGGAACATGACGCGGCTGGGGTTGAGCCGGGAGGAATTGGAAAGGGGCGGGAGCGAATGAAGTGTGTGATCTGCCGACATGGCGAAACGAAGCCCGGCGCAACAACGGTGACTCTGGAGCGAGCGGGAGCCACTTTCGTCTTTAAGGGTGTTCCCGCAGAGGTCTGCGCGGTCTGCGGCGAAGCCTACGTCAGCGAGGCCGTGACGGCACGCCTCCTGTCGATGGCCGAAGAGGCGGCGCGGGCCGGGGTGGAAACCGAGATCCGCGCATATGCAGAGGTCGGACAGGGGCGGGGAAAGCCTGCGGAAGAGATTCCAAGAAGTGGGCTTCCTGATAGGCGGATTCTCCAGCCAGAGGATGAAGCGCCGCCGAACCGGGGGCGCTCCTCGCAATGTAAATCTACACGCTGATTCATTAGCACGGGGAATCATGCTTCGCGCCCCGAAGGGGCCGGCAGCGCGTAGCCGGGGGCGCGGGCGAAGCCAAGCCCCCGGAGCTTGCCCCCAAGTCCAGAGCCTCGAAGAGGCGACAGCGAGCCCGGGGAATCTGTCGCCCCTACGGGGCTAAGCGAGCGGGTCGGCGGTCCGGGGGCTTGGCTTCGCCTGCGCCCCCGGTTACGCGCTGAAGGCCCCTTCGGGGCGAAGAAGAGAACGGCGACACCGCTTCTTTCTCAAGAGACGGAGTAGGCAGGCAGTGCAAGTTCCTCTGAGAAGCATCCCCCGGTCCAACCGCGCCGTCCTACTTCATTGACACACCGCAGGCCGCGCCCTAGATTTCGATTCAACGCGTCGCGACTGGCGTTTCTTCGGGTGGAATGAACCACCGCGGAGCGACGCGGCGGACGGTTTGGCCGCGCGCCTGGGTCCCATTCTTTTCGTTGCCGCATTTAGAAAGGGCCGTTTTCATGTCCTCTGATTCCCTGCTGCACGCCTATTTGAAGAAGGCCATCCCCGGCTACAAGGTCAATGGCATCTCGGCCGAAACCGTCGCGTTCGCCGCGGCGTTGGACGTCGTCGGCCAGGTTCTGCCCGAGGTCGCCGCGAGCATCCGCCAGGAACTGGCCGACCAGCGTTCGAAATTGAAACTGATCGCCAGCGAGAACTTCGCCTCGCCCGCCGTGCTGCTGGCGATGGGCAACTGGCTCACCGACAAGTACAGCGAGGGCACGCCCGGCCACCGGTTCTACGCCGGCTGCGACAACGTCGACGCCATCGAGGCGCGCGCCGCGGAACTGGCCTGCCAGCTGTTCGGCGCCGACCACGCCTACGTGCAGCCGCACAGCGGGATCGCCAAGCGATTGGGAGGCGCTGCGTCAGGATTTGGGCAACCAGAAAATGATGGGCATGGCGCTGGATTCCGGCGGCCACCTGACCCACGGGTTCCGTCCGAATATCTCCGGCAAACTCTTTCGGTATTGCTCCTACGCGGTCGAGCCGAAGACGAACATGCTGGACTACGACGACATCCGGCGCAAAGCGCGCGAGGAAAAGCCGCTCCTGATCGTCGCCGGCTACAGCTCCTATCCGCGCCGGATCAACTTCCGTATTTTCCGCGAAATCGCCGACGAGGTCGGCGCGACGCTCATGGTCGACATGGCCCACTTCGCCGGGCTGGTCGCCGGCAAGGTCTTCACCGGCGATTTCGACCCGGTGGCGCATGCGCACATTGTCACCACCACCACGCACAAGACCTTGCGCGGACCGCGCGGCGGCCTGGTGTTGGCGAAGAAGGAATTCGCCGAGACGCTCGACCGCGGCTGCCCGCTCGTGCTGGGCGGACCGCTGCCGCACATCATGGCGGCCAAGGCCGTGGCGCTGGCCGAGGCTTCGAAGCCCGATTTCGCCGTCTACGCCCGCCGCATCGTCGAGAACGCCTCCGCGCTGGCCGAGGCGCTGATGGCCAAAGGCGTCAAGGTCGTCACCGGCGGCACCGACAATCACCTGGCCCTCGTGGACGTGCGCCCGTTCGGCCTGACCGGCCGGCAGGCGGAAAGCGCCCTGCGCTCCGCCGACGTGACGCTCAACCGCAACGTGATCCCGAATGACACGAACGGCGCGTGGTATACGAGCGGCCTGCGCATCGGCACGCCGGCGATGACGACGCTGGGCATGGGCGCCGCGGAGATGAAGGAGATCGCCGAGATCATCCACATGGTCCTCCGCGCCACGAAGGCGGAAACCATCGCTACGGGTCCGAACGCCGGCAAGCCGTCGCTGGCGAATTTCCGGATGGAGGACAAGGCGCGCGATGGCGCCAAGGCGCGCGTGGCCGATCTGCTGAAGCGCTTTCCGCTGTATCCGATGATTGATCTGTGAGCGCAAATCAACGCAATGATGATGTCAAAAAAGGAGCCGAAATCGCATTTTGGCCTGTGGCATTTCCCGATCCAGTTCCCTGGCGGCTCCATGCTCAGCCGGGCTTCAGCCGGCTCCTCTTTGCACCCGGCTTCAGCCGGGGTGGGGGCGGGGGAACAACCTACCGTCAGGGCGCTTTAGCGTCGCTTCCCGATTGAGGCTTCAGCCATTCGGGCTTCGAAAGCTTCGCTGCATGGCTGAAGCCTCGACCGAGAAGCCGCGCTGAAGCGCGCTATGCACAGGTTTCATTCGGTCTCGTCCACCCCGGCTGAAGCCGGGTGCAAAGAGGAGCCGGCTGAAGCCCGGCTGAGAAAGACCAACTGTCCTTGCAGGGGTGCCTTACGGCGCTTCGCGTCACCCGGAAACGATAATCGGGAGTATGGAGTCCCGCCTTCAGGCGGAATAAGAGACGGCCTATCAAGTCCCACCCATTGTGCATTCCGCCTCAAGGCAGGACTCTATTCCCCCGATAGGTAGGTTCGTAGCAACGCCTTCAGGCGTGCGGTCGGGAATCAACGTCCCTGAGGCTAGACAGCGCCCTTATTTTGGCCGATCATGGCATACGCAAACGTGGACGAGGCGTGATCAGGCGTTATTCCAGAAGGCGAGGCATCCTTTGGTGAATGACGAGATTAAGGGTATATTGACCTCGCGCCTTCGAACCTTGTCTTGTGCATTGTTGACCATGGGCGCGCTGGTTTGGGTTGCCAGCAGGGTCCTCGCAATCCCGCTCGACTGGTGGCGGGAACGCTTTCCTCCGTTCATTACCGATCTTGTCTCAATGCTCAACTGGACCTTTGCCCCGGCGCTGGCTCTTGTTACGCTGATCTCTTCAGTCGCTCTGATTGTATCGATGCGCGCTCAACTGAGAGAGCGAAGGAACGATCTGCTACTCGCTGTGGGCGGCGGTCTTCTCGCCGTTGCCTATCTTGCCTACTTTGTGGCAGGGATCGTCCTTCTTATGACGATGGACTTTTAAACCGGGCGATTTCACTATCGCCCCGGCAACCCGAATCCTCTTGACGATTCTGCCATCCCCAACGGGTTCATCTTGCGATGCCAGCGACTGCTCTCGCCCTCCTGCGCTGCATGCGTCCGAAGCAATGGACGAAGAACGGCTTTCTGTTCGCCGGGCTGCTGTTCACCAGCCATGTGATGGAGGCGCCGGTTGTCGTCCGCGTTGTCGCGGGGTTCGCGTTGTTCTGCGTTCTCTCGGGCGTGGTGTATATCCTGAATGACGTGGCCGACGTCGAACAGGACCGCCTGCATCCGCGCAAACGCCTGCGGCCGATCGCGTCGGGGGAACTGGGCGTTGGCGTCGCGCGTGGGGCGGCGTTGGCGCTGGCGGCGGCTTCGTTGGGCGGCTCGTTCGCGCTGGGATGGCGATTCGGCGCGGTGGCGGCCCTGTATCTCGCGCTGAACCTGGCCTACAATGTCCGCCTGAAGCACGTGGTCATCCTCGATGTCTTCTGCATCGCGCTGGGGTTCGTGCTGCGGGCGCTGGCGGGCCTTGCGGCGTTTCTGCCGCTGCACCCGGACCTGCCGGTCACGCCGTGGTTCCTGTCGTGCACGTTCTTCCTGGCGCTGTTCCTGGCCATCTGCAAGCGGCGCCACGAAGCCGTGATCCTTAACGACGTCGGGGCGCTGCATCGCAAGGTGCTCGAGGAATACAGCGCCGAATTTCTGGATCAGATGGTCGCCGTGGCCACGACCTCGACCATCCTGACCTATGCGCTGTGGACCACGCTGACCCGGTTTGAAAGCAAGCACATGGTCTACACGCTGCCCTTCGTCGTGTTCGGCATCTTTCGCTACCTGTATCTCGTGTATAAGCGCGAAGAAGGGGGCGAGCCGGAGCAGTTGCTGCTCACCGATTGGCCGCTCCTCGCCGGCATCGTCGCGTGGTTCGCAGTGGTCCTGATCTTGCTTGTCTAAGAGTGTTCTGAGAAGCCGAAGGTATGGAGTCCCGCCTTTAGGCGGAAAAGGCGCTGGGACGCAGAATCCCGATCCGAAGCATTCCGCCTACAGGCGGGACTCCATACCTTCGGAATTCCCAGAGCATCGGGCTGTTTCCCGGTTCTCGTGGCAAAGGCAGGACAGGCCCATGCCGACCCAACCTCGGACCTCATCCGGCTCGCGGATTCTGGCGGCGCGCACGCCGGACCCCTGCGTCATGGTTCTGTTCGGCGCCTCTGGAGATCTGGCGCATCGCAAAATCGCCCCCGCCCTGTACAATCTGGCCCTCGACAAGGCGCTGCCCGAGGAGTTCGCTCTCATCGGCTTCTCGCGCAGCGTCCCGCCGCCGCAGGCCTATCGCGAGACCTTGCGCGCCACGGTCGAGAAGTTCTCGCGGCGAACGCCGCTCGACAACGAGGCGTGGAATCGGTTCGCCGCGCGCATTGACACGTTCGCCGGCGACCCGGCCGACGCCGCTTCGGTTCGGGGCCTGCGCCAGAAGATCGAGGAGATGGAGCGGGGCCGGTCCGTTCCCCCCAATCGGTTGTTCTACCTGGCCACGCCGCCCGCGGTTTTTCCGCCGGCCATTCGCAACGTGAAGGATGCCGGGCTCATCCATCCCGTCCAGCCCGAGGCGCCCCGCCCCCGGTCGGCGGCGCAAGCGCCGCCAGCGTGGTCGCGCATCATCATCGAGAAGCCCTATGGGCGCGACCTGGAATCGGCGCACGCGTTGAACCGCGTCGTGGCCGAGGCCTTCGACGAAAGCCAGGTCTACCGCATCGACCACTACCTCGGCAAAGAGACGGTGCAGAACATCCTGGTCTTCCGCTTCGGCAACGCGATCTTCGAGCCGCTGTGGAACCGCCGGCACATCCATCACGTGCAGGTTACGGCGGCCGAAGACATCGGCATCGAGGGGCGCGGCGCGTTTTACGAATCGACGGGGATCGTGCGCGACATCCTGCAGAATCACATGATTCAACTGCTCAACCTGGTCGCGATCGAGCCGCCGGTCTCGTTCGGCGCCGACGACGTCCGCGACGCGAAACTCCTGACCCTGCGCTCGCTGCGGCCCCTGTACGACGAGGACGTCAAAACCTCCGTCGTGCTCGGGCAATATCGAGGTTATCGGGAGGAGACGGGGGTGGCGGCGGATTCGCGCACGCCGACCTATGTCGCCGCGCGGGTGATGATCGACAACTGGCGCTGGCAGGGCATTCCCTTCTATCTGCGCGCGGGGAAGCATCTGACGGCGCGGCGCAC
>JAPLSS010000149.1 GCA_026398515.1 Candidatus Sumerlaeota bacterium
C
The DNA here is from genome assembly GCA_026398515.1 of Candidatus Sumerlaeota bacterium. Taxonomy (GTDB): domain Bacteria; phylum Sumerlaeota; class Sumerlaeia; order JAPLSS01; family JAPLSS01; genus JAPLSS01. The sequence continues at coordinate 2 of JAPLSS010000149.1, forward strand.
CGCCGCCGCCACCGCCATCGCGACCCGCGCGGGGCGTTGGCGGTCCTGCTTCCCCTCAAGAAAGGCCGGTTCGGGCGCCTTGCCCAGAGCGACGAACCACCGCGCGGAAGCCACCCACCCGATGAGCGCCGCCAGCAGGAGATACGCGCCCCATTTCAACCGGTCGCGGTTGCGCTGGTTGTCGGCGCGCAATTGCGCATCGATCCAGCGGGCTTCTTCCTTGAGCGCCTCGTTGTTCGGATCGGCTTTCAGGCGCTCTTTCAGGGAGGCGATCTCGGGCGTGGTCAAGACACCCGCGTAGAGCTCGCGCGCGTAGATCTCCAGCATCACGCCGGAGCACACGGCGGCGAACAGGCCGAGGATGATCATCAGCAGGAGGGCGGTTTCGCGATGAGTGCGGAGTGCGGAGTGCGGAGTGCGGAGTGCGGAATGCGGAATGAACCGCAAAACACGCAAACCGTGGAGAATAAGGTTTTTCATTGTCCGGGGCCCCGAGAGGTCTTGTTGTTCATTCCGCACTCCGCATTCCACATTCCGCATTCGCCACTGCGCCTTCCGCATTCGCATCTTCGATCAAACCCAACCGTTCGCGTTCGACCGGGCAGGTCAGATAACAGCGGGCGCAGGCCAGGCAGCGCGCCGGGTCCGGCTCCCAGATCGTGCGGCGTCTCTCGTGCAACGCGCCGACGATGCTGCATCCAACCACCAGCCCGCACCAAAGTCCAAACAGCGCGCCGCCGCGCTGGAACGACGCGCGGATTTGGCGCGCCTGTTCGTAGAGAGTCGAAGCCGGCAGGCCCGTGGCGCGAAAGGCCGTGCTTTGCAGGGTTTGCTCGGTCAGCCCCTGCGATTGCTCCTGCCACACGCGCTCGGCGGTCTGGACGAAGTAATTATAACGCGCCAAGCCGGGACCGGCGAGCCATCCCGCGCCGGCGCCCGCGAGCGCGCACGCGGCGATCAACCCCAGCAGCGCAAGGCGTCGGATGCTCATCGCGCCTCGTCCTCCTTGCGCACGCCCTTGCCCAGCGCCTCGAACGCGCAGGAATCGTCGCACAGGCCGCATTGAATGCAACGGTCGGGGGTCGTGGTGATGCGCCGCAGGGAGAAGCGCGAGAACAACCCCAGCAGCGCGCCATAGGGGCAGAGGAACCGGCAATACGGGCGGCCCACGAAGAAACTCAGCGCCAGGACCGCCGCGCTCCACATCCAAATCGAGAACCGCGCGGAAAAGCGGAAAAAGCCCACGAATGGATCGTATTTGCAGATGACATAGGTCGTGCTGGCAGCCGCGAACAGCACGGCCAAGCCCAGGTAGAAATACGGGATCATCCGCAGGCCGCGATCGAGCCACGCGGGAACGCGGAGCGGCTTGATCATCACGATGTCCTGCACGGCGCCGAGCGGGCAGACCCCGCCGCAGAACACGCGCCCGAAGACAATGGCGAACAACAGCGGCAGCGTGAAGAAGAGGATGACGATCAGCGGGATGGAATACGTCGGATCGAACAGCGCCTGCGCCACGTTCTGAATCGCGCCGATCGGGCAGACGCAGCCTTTCCGATAAAAACCGAAATACGCGATGGCGAGCGCCGACAGCCAGGCCATCGCGCGGCGGCTCCGGCGGCGAAAGGCGATCCAGGCCGCCGCGCCCAGCCCCGCGGCCAAGACCCCCACGTCGACCCAGCCGCGCCAGTCCGTCCGCGCCGGGGCCTGCGACGAGTGCGGGTAGATGTAATCCGGCCCCAGGTCCGGGGGCGGGAACCGCTCGGTCCCGAACGCCGCGGAAATCAGGGCCGCGAAAAGCAGAACGAAGAGCGATGTAGGGAGTCCCGCCTTTAGGCGGAATGCTCCATGGCCCGCCTCGGCCCGAATCGCGGCATTCCGCATAAAGGCAGGACTCCCTACACTTGTATTTGGAATAAGCAGTGTCACGCGCGCGGCCCCAGTCGATGGAAATAGGGGTCGTTGGCCGGCAGGCGGATGAAGGCGTTCGACGGGCAGTTCGCGGCGATGTTGCACTGATTGCAGTTCACGCAAACGTCGTGGCGGACCTGCAGGTAGAGCGAGCTGTTGCCGAATTGCGTGCAGCCCTTCACGCACCGCGCGCAGCCGATGCACTTCGGTTCGTCGATCTGGTATTCGAAATACGGGTCGATGACGAAGCGGCGTTGGATCGCGCCGGTCGGGCAGATCTGGTTTTCCGCGCCTTCGTTGAGGGCGTTGGCGTCCGGCTCGAAAAAGCCCGTGCACAGATTGCAGTAGCCGCACATGGCGAACGTGTGAAAGCAGCGCACCGCCGATTGGTCGAGCACGCAATAGGTGGCGCACTGGCCGCACTGCGTGCATTTCGTCGGATCGATTTGCCAGACCTGCCCGCCGCGCGCCTTGCGCGTCAGGATGGTCCCGACCGTTCCGCCGAGCGCCAACAGCGCGGCGCCGCGTCCTACGTGGGCGAGGAACTCCTGGCGGGTTATGCCGGAGTGCTCTTTATCGGTATTGTTCAAGATTAGCTAAGCTCCTATGTAGGCGAGCAATGAGCAATGAGTGATGAGCGACAAAAATGAGCGGTTGCTGGGAGCGCCGACGCCCTCGTTGGCCACGAACCGCATCGGATTGATGATCTATTGCCGACGAGGACGTCGGCGCTCCCAGGAATTGCTTATCACTCATTGCTCTTGACTCATTGCTCATTGCTTATCTCTCATTGCTTATCTCTCATTGCTTATCTGTCACTTTGCCGCTTCCAATTCAAACAATCTCACCTTTCCCGTTTTGGCTTCGGCGCCGGCGATCCGGCCGAGCGAATCGACGGCCAGATCCATCTCCTCCGCGTCGGCGGGGAAGGCCTCCTGCCCCAGATGGGCCAGCAGATTTCCCGCCGCGTCATACACCTTCAAACGAGGAATCCCCTTTTCATAGGTCGCGACGCGCCCGTCGGGAAAGACCGCCAGGTTGCACGGATTGCAGCAGCCGCAAAACTTGTCGGGGTCCGTGCCCGACTTGCCCCAGTAGGCGAGCAGCTGCCAGTCCTCGTCATATTTCTCGACCCGCAGTTTGCCCGAGTGCGCGACCCAGAGGAAGCCCTCTTTGTCGAACGCGCAATCGAGGTGGGCGCTCGGCGCGATGAACTTGCCGAGCATGTCGATGTAATCGCCGTTCACCGCCTCGCGGGTCAGGCGCCGAGCGCCGCCGTCGGCCACGCAGACGTGCGCGCCGCGGACGGCGATGCCGGTGATGGAGGTGAACTCGCCCTCGCCGATCCCCGCGCGGCCCCAGGAGGCCTCGCGTTTGCCGCTGGCGTCGAGCTTCTCGATCTTCGCGTCCAGCGCGGCGTAGACTTCGCCGTCCTCGCCCAGGGCCACGCAGCGCGCGGGGGCGGAGGTCTTCATTTCGCGCGCGAGTCTTCCCTCCTTGTCGAACACCTTGACGCCGGTCTCGCCGGCGACGTACAGCCGGTTCTGCGCGTCGAACGCCACGCCGGTGGGCGATTTCATCTGAGGGTCGAGGGGCGTGGATTCCTTGAGCGTGAATGGCAGCGGCAATTCCGCGGCGAACGTGGATGCGCAGAGACAGCAAACGAGAAAGACCATAGCCGATCGCCGATCGCCGATAGCCGATGAAATAACGTGCTTGAATGCGCCCATCATCTTAGCGCCCCCAGGGACAAAGGGTTCTTGGCGTTCCCCATGTTCTCTCGATGCTTCGTCTGAGTTCGTAGTGCGACCTTCAGGTCGTAGCGGCGTTGAATTGTCCATAAGACCCATAGAACCTATAGGACTTATACGACCTAAAGGTCGCACTCCGAACCCAGGATCGTCCGATTGTTGGCCGCTGTTCAATCGACCGTCGGCAATCGGCAATTCCTATCTTCCGACCTGCACGCACGCCATTTCCGTCAGATCGCGCAGGATCAGTCTTCCGTTGGCCAGCGCCATCGGCCCCCAGGCATCCGAACCGTTCAGGATTTTCGCGCTGGCGATCTCCTGATAGGCGGTCGAGTCGGCGTGGATCAAGTGCAGCGTTCCGTCCTCGTCGCTCAATG
>JAPLSS010001009.1 GCA_026398515.1 Candidatus Sumerlaeota bacterium
CATGTGGCCCGCCGGATTCCGGATGGATCTGCATCCCGTGCCGGTGGGCGCCGTCGCGGAAAAGCTGGTAGTGATTGGCGATGGCCAAGTCGCCCATCGTCCGGCGAAAGTCGTTGAGGAAACGGTCGCTCGCCACGCGGCTGTCCACGATCCGGCCCGCAATGACGGGCAGGTATGGCAGGAGGTCGTACCCCCGGCGCCGGCGGAATTCCTCGCGCAGCGTGGGGGTCCAGTTGGCGACCTCCACCTCCCAACTGTCAGTGTGCAGATACTTGAGCGTCTTTCCCGCCCACGGTTCGGCATCGGCGAGCAGTGGCTCGACGACCGCCTCCCAGTAGGTCCGGAAGGCCCGGGCATCGAACGGATCCAGGGCGTACCCTTCCCAGCCCTGGCTGCACGTCGAGACGCGGCAATGGTCGTTGAGCGTGTACCCAAAACGTAGGATCTCCCAGGTTCCCTCCGGCACGTCCCAGCGCAGCGTCCCGTCTGGTCCAAATCGATTCGTCAGGTCCAGGACCTCGGTGGCGTGCGTGTCTTCCTCCCCCGGCTCGGCGGGAAACTCCGCGAACAGCGGCCGGCTGTCCGGCGCCGAGAACGGCACCAGCGGTTTAAGAAGAGCCTTCTGCTCCCAATTCTGCAACGGCCGATGCTTGGGGCCGTCCGCCTTGACCCGAAAGGCGATCAGGTACAAATCCCGGTAGAAACCATCCCGTCCCTTGGGCGTGGGGATCTTCATCTCGACCGCATTCGTGCCGGCGACACGGGTCTCGGTCCAGACCAGTTTCTTCGGAGCATCCTCCGGCTGGACCATCGGCCCGCCCAGATTCCAGCCGCTTTGGATGTTGAGGCTCATCTCCAGGCCGAGACGATCCGCTTCGCGTAACGTGTGCTTGAACAACTCGCGCCACGGGTCGGATAGAAACGTGGGTCCGTGCGGGGCCCGCTCATTCCCATCCTGGCTGGACCCGTCGGCATCGCAGATCAGCGCGCCGCCGAAGCCCTTCGCCTTCATCTCCTCCAGATCGCGGGTGATCGAAGCCTTGGTGACATCGCCGTTGAGCCACCACCAGTAGGCGCGCAGGCGGGCCTCGTTCGGCGGATTCATAAAGCCTTGCTCCAGGCTGTCGGCGGCCATCGCAGACACTCCGCCACAGAAGACAAACGCCATCGTGAGAAGCGCTAGCAGCCACTGCGAGAGCGGAAATCCGAAGCACAAAATCCGAAATCCGAAACAAATTCGAAGGCTCGAAATTCCAAATTCAAAACGAGCTCTATTCCCGGCGACAGCGTTTCGGTCCTTTGGATTTTGGATTTTGGATTTGTTTCGTATTTCGGATTTGGAATCTCGGATTTGATCGCTTTTTGTCATCTTGTGTATTCCTCCAGCAAGCGCAGGTAAAGACGGTATTGTTCGAGCGACACCCCCGGCGGGGTCTGGTGATCGACGCTCGGAATGAAGCCGCCCGTTTTCATCAGCGGCCCGAGACGCTCGAATTCCGCACGCAACGCCGCTTCGCCCCGGTCCATCGTCATCTTGTCGAAATGGCCGATCAGGCGCAGCGTCGGGAATTGGCGGCGCAGTTTCAGCCCATCGACGCCTGCCTGGCGTTCGAGCGGCAGCACACCCGCGACCCCGACAGCTTGCAGCCACGGCGCCAGGAGTGTCACGTCGCCGTCGGTGTCCACGATCAACACGATGTCCAGATCATCAAGTGCGGCGATCAATTGGCGATAGTAAGGAGCCAGAAATTCCTCGAAGATCTGCCGGGAGATCATGGGTCCGTGATTGTAGCTCATGTCCTCGGCCAACGTCAGGAACGTCGGCACGCAGACGTGGGCCATCTGGCCGAGAAGCCGCAGGTTGAACTCCAGGAGGTCGCGGTTGATCGCATGCACCAACTCGGGCTGATCATAGAACGCGTAGCTGAGCTTCTCGATGTTCATCAGCGTGCGCGGGAACCAGAACCAGCCTTCCAGTGTCGCCCACACGACGGCCTCGCCCCGCGCCTGTCGTGCGGCCCACGGCCGCATGGCCTCGAGGGCGCGCGAGTGATCGGGATAGAGCCGCGGCCGAATGCGCCGGTAGTCGTCCATGTTCGCCACGGTGCCTTCGATGTGATGCTGCGTCGCCTCGATCGTGGCTTCGGTCGTGCTGAACCAGAACTGCTGGTAGGGATCGAGGCCAAAGTACTGCGCGATGTCAAAAACCCGGCGGAATTCGAGCGTCCGCGGCAGGCCTTCCTCGTGCCAGCGGGCGATGGTGGCATCCCACCACATGGCCCACTCCCAGCGCGGCAGGCGGTCCACCGGCTCAAAACGCATCACGGCGCGGAAGCGTTCAACGTGGCTCATGGTGCAAGATGGACTCATTCCTTTCTTTCTATCATGCCGTCGGATGTCTGTCACGCGTCCGATCCTCCCGGTCGGGTCGCGACGGCCGTCTTCCCCGTCCGCTCCGATCCCTGCAAAAAACCCGTATTTCCCCGTGTTTTCTCGTTGACAGAAGCCGGGAAAGGTCATATAGATGTTCACAATGTCCGCGTTGGCTCAGCGGTGTTCGTTCTGTTCTAACAGTTTTTGGGTATCAGAGCAAGGAGGCCACGTATGGCGCAAAAGAAGACAGGATCTGCAAAACCGATGTCGAAGAGTGAGATCGTCGCCGGCATTGCCGAGACGACGGGATTGGCCAAGAAGCAGGTGAGCTCGGTGCTGGAGGCGATGGCCGGTCAGATCCAGAAGAGCCTCGGTCGCAGCGGCCCCGGTGCCTACACGGTCCCCGGCCTGATGAAGCTGCTCGTGGTGCGCAAGCCCGCCACCAAGGCCCACAAGGGCGTCAATCCCTTCACCGGCGAAGAGACCATGTTCAAGGCCAAGCCGGCCCGGAACGTGGTGAAGATTCGCCCCTTGAAGAACCTCAAAGACATGGTCTGACACGCAAGACCGTAGACGAGCTGGACGGGCCCCCGCGCTGTCCTTCAGACGGTGGGCCCGTCTTTCCTACCGAGGTCCGAACCGGCCGGTGGTCATTCCTTC
>JAPLSS010000673.1 GCA_026398515.1 Candidatus Sumerlaeota bacterium
GGTCGTGCAGCCGGCCGACCTGATCATCGGCAAACAGCGCAACGGCCCGGTCGGCACGGTCCCGTTGCTGTTCTTCGGCGACTACGTCCGCTTTGACAACGTCAGCCGCGAGGCGATGCCGTAGCGGCAGTTCGCGGCGCCCGGGGGTGAGCGAGCGCTTGCGGCTGGGAGGGCGAGACTCCCGTCGAGCCGACCGGGCCTGCTGTCTGTTTTGGGAAACACCGTTGTAACAATTGGCATTGCATTCTTGAGGCGTTCCCGATACACCTATGCGCTGGATGGGTTCGTTGAAGCGAGGCGCCAAGCCCGTGCGCCGGAGTTGATCCGGCCGCGCACCATGTGCAGGAGAGACCAGGATGCTGATTTTGACACGGAGGTCCGGGGAAAGTATCAAGATTGGCGACGATATTACGATAAGTGTGATAGAGATTCGTGGCCACCAGGTGCGCTTGGGCATCGAAGCCCCCCGCCACGTGGTGGTGCATCGCGAGGAGATTTACGAGCTGATCCAGGAGCAGAACCGGCAGGCCGCCGAACAGAGCCCCGCTAATCTATCGGCGGTCAAGTCCCTGTGGAAGAGCAAAGCCCCGCTGGCCGGCGGCGGGGAAGAAAGGAAGAACACGCGATGAAGGTCGCCACCACTCGGTTCGGAGAGATGGAGGTCCCCGACGGCTTGGTCATCCAAGTGCCCGAAGGGATTCTGGGCTTTCCGAGCGACAGGCGCTACGTGGTGCTGGAGCACGACACCGAGGACACGCCCTTCAAGTGGCTGCAATCGGTGGATTCCAAACAATTGGCCTTTATCGTCATCGATCCGCGGCTCCTCATCCCGGACTACCGCCTGGAGTTTGACGAGGAGACGGTGGCCGAGTTCGGCGCGATCGTGCCCGAGGAGTTCATCCCCATGGTCATCGTCAATGTCCCCAAGGACCGGCCCATCGAGATGACCGCCAACCTGAAGGCGCCGATCATCGTCCATGAGACCAAACGGATCGGCCGCCAGATCATCCTGCGCTCCCAGGACTACTCGCTGACCCATCGGATCTTTCCCGAAGCCGAGGGCGACCAGGCCGGCGCGGGCCAGGCCGCGGCCGCGCGCAGCGCGTAGCGCGCGGCGAGTCGTTCCATGGGCCTTTCCATCGCGTTGATCCACTTCCCCGTGCGCAATCGGTTGGGCAAAGTCGTCAACACCGCAATCACGAATTTCGACATCCACGACCTGGCGCGGGCGGCGCGGACGTTCGGCGTCGAGCGCTACTACATCGTCGCGCCGGTGGAGTCGCAGCGCGATTTCGTGCGCCGGGTGATGAACCACTGGTTCGAAGGCCCCGGGGCGGAACTGAACATCACGCGCAAGGAGGCGCTGGCGCTGGTGCGGCTCGTCCGCGACATCAACGAAATCGCCGAAGACCTGCGGGAGGAAACCGGCGGCGAGCCGATCTTCGTGGCCACCTCGGCGCGCCAACTGCCCAACTGTATTGGTTACGAAGCGTTGCGCCGGCGCATCGACACCGAGCCGCGCAGGGCGTTCTGCCTGGTGTTTGGGACGGGCTATGGGCTGGACGAGGCGGTGACGTCGGAAGTTGACCTGACGCTTGGCCCGATTTGCGGTCCGACGGATTGGAACCACCTCTCCGTGCGCTCCGCGGTCAGCATCATCCTCGACCGGTTGAGAGGGAAGCGGGAGTAGGAAGCCAGAAACCTACTCCTCCGGATGCTCCCACCGCCAGGCGCGCCAGATGACGGCGACCCACAGCGCCAGCAGCGGGATCAGCGAGGCCAGGCCCGGCAGAAAGCGGAATGGGTTCGTTGCGACCTGGCCTCGCAGGAAGGCCGGGATGACCCCTGTCAGCCACGTGCTGGGCAGGTTCGCCGGGGGAAAGGGCGGGTTGTAGAGCGCCGCTTCATCGATCCCCAGGGGCGGGATCTGCGGGTCCACGACGATCGCCGGCACGTTGAGCAACACGGAGACGCATCCGGCCAGCAGCACGAGATTGCGCATGCGCGGCCCGCGGCGCATGGCCGCCAGGATCGGCAGGAACAGGAACGGCAGCATCGGGATCAGGTGGCGCGGGCCCATCGACCATCCGCCCCACCACATGTAATACGACGAATTGAACAGCAGATACCCGCCCAGCGCCGCCCAGCCCGCCGCCAAATCGGCGCCCTTGCGTTCCAGCCGTCCGATCCACAACGAGCCGAGAATGAAAACGTAAAGAATCGGCGAGTAGAAGAAGAGGCCCCGGAACGGGTGCACGGTGATGTAGAACAAGGCGGAGAGGTTGGGGCGCGTGATGCCCATGAATCCTTGGGCCATGCCCTCGCGAAACCGCGGCGCCGCTTCGTGCAGGTACGGCCCGCCAAAGTCGCCGAACAGGAGGCGATTGTAGGCCAGGAGCGCAAGGGCCGGCGGCAGCGCGCCGAGAATCGTCCAGCCGAACAGGCGCCGCGGCCGCAGCCGAACGAGCGCGAGCGCCAGGAGGATCCCCGCGGCCAGATCGAAGGTGTACTCGAAGAAGCCCGCCATCGAGATCAGCAAGCCGATGGCGGCGGCCCGCCCGCGCGTGGCCTCGGCGGCGCTCGACAAGAGAACATAGGCGCCGATCAGGCAGGCGGTCGCCGGCAGGTAGGGGAAGAACAGCGAGGTGTACCCGCCGAGGTTGGTTCCGTAGACCAGGAACAGCGTCAGCGGCAACGCCTCTTCGCCGCTGGCGCCGAAGCGCCGCATCAGGCGATAGAACAATGCCGCGCCCAACGCGCCCAACAGCCCCACGGTCCAGACCGTGCACCACTGGCGGGCGAAGTCGACCTTGGCGGGCGAATCCAGGTCGCCGACGAACGGTGTGATCGCGGCGTAGAACGGCGCGGCCAGCAGGCTGAGCGCCGGGCTTTTATCGCAATAGAAATGGCCCTCATAAAAGGCCTTGTCTTCCGTCGCCGTGGGCGGGTATTCATGATACGCGTCAATGGAGAACGTGCCGCGGTCGATCAGCGCGAACGTCAGGCCGATCCGCGAATTGACGTTCCATCCCGGCCGCACATGCCAGAAGCAGGCGAACGAGATCCAGAACGCGAAGAAGAGCAGGACCTCGACGCGATAGGCGCGGAGGAAGGTTCGGAAGCGTTCAGCGGCCATCGCCGACAGAGAATTCCGGTCGGGACGGCAATTGTAAAATGGAAAATGCTATGAACTCCGAATCGCGCCACCTGCCCGTGCTGGCTTACGTCTCCGCGTGCCTGCTGCTGCTCCTGCTCCTCGTGGGGCAGACCATGAGCCTGCGCTACCGCGAAGACGCCTTCCGGCGCGAAACCACACCCGTGATTGAGGAGTCGCCGGAGGAGGCGCTGATCGAAGGCGGCTTCGTGGATGGGAAGCGGCAGGAGTTGACGGCGACTTACGGGGCGGCGCGCATCCGGCTCCAGTTGGCTTTCCTGCTGCTGGTGGCGTTTCCCACCGCCGTGCTTCTTCCCCCGTGGCTTGCTCGCTATTCCCCGCCGCCTCCGCCGAAGGTCCGGGTGGTCAGCGCCCGCACCATGACGCTCGACGACATCGGACGGGGCATTCCGGACGCGCCAAGGCGCGTCCTTCGGCCTGAAACGCGTCTGTATGCGATCAACGCGGCCCTGTTCGGCGTTCCGGCGGCGATTCTGACGTTGTTTCCGTTGGCCAAGCCGCTGGCGTACGGGGGGCCGCGCACCTGGCTGCTGTTCGGGGTCGGCGGGCTCCTGACGTTCTGCGGCTCGGCCATGGCCTATCCTCTGAAGAAGCGCTTCGAAAGCGAGCGCGCCATGAGGATCGCGCTCGGCGCAGGGTTCTTTTTCCTCGGTGGAATCGTGTGGGTGTTCTTGAAAGGATAGGAGAGTTCGGAGTGCGGAGTGCGGGGTGCGGAGTGCGGGGTCCCAATCTTTGTTTTGCGCGAGGGTTCGTTTTCGCGGGCGCCGGTACAACTTGAATTCCCTAACTCTGCACGCCGCACTCCGCACTCCGAACTCCGAACTCGGCCAAAGGTCTGCCATGTTCATCCCCAATCGCGCGATTCTCCTGGCTGCCGGGTCCGGCGGACGGCTTCTGCCGGATACGGCCGACCGGCCCAAGACGCTCCTCTCGGTGGGAGCGGAAACGATCCTGGCGTACCAGACGCGGGCCTTGCGCGCCCTGGGCATCGGGAAGATCGCGGTGGTGACCGGCCACGGCGCCGAACGCGTTCACGAGGC
>JAPLSS010000437.1 GCA_026398515.1 Candidatus Sumerlaeota bacterium
ATAGACGCCCGGCCCATAGTATAAGACGTTCGGGTCGCCCTCCTTCGGGACGTCTTTCTCCAATTCATCGCCAAAGATGAGCAAGGGGTGCGTGACCCAATCCTCATTGAAGATGACCGCTATCTTCCGCCCCGGACGATCCAAGGTGAAACTCGCCTGCGTCGGCGAAATCACCTTCGCGGCGATCTGATAGCTGCTCGGGTAGATCTTACAGTCCTGGATCGGATCGCCGCCGAGCTTCGTCACCTCCACCGTCACGGAGCCGTCGAAAGAGAACGTGGTGAAGGAACATACATTATGTCGCCACGGCTTCTCCTGGTCCGCGTGGATCTCATACACAAACGACGGCTGCGACTTCCCGTCTTGTGTCACATTCACTTGATAGAGAGACGATTCCTGGCCCGCGTCGGATTCGGACAGGTTCGGGGGCTTCGGGTAGATGAACGCCTCGGCTGCCGAGCGAACCGGTGTGATCTCGCACAATAGGAATAATGCGCCCACCAGGAATTGGGGCAGAGTCGACTTCCTTTTCATTGTTGTCTCCCCTCAAGCGTCCCGGACTGCCACTCCCGGGCGATTCTCACATCGTCCTCGACATTGGAGACCAGCGCGTTGAGATCGCAATTGCCGATGCGGGTGAGGATCTGCGGCGCGTATTGACTCGTGGCGACGGCGGCATATTGCTTCCACCACTCCAGCGCCGATTCGAGATGCTGCACGGCCGATTGCCTCTTCGACTCCTCCGCGGTCCCATCGAACAGAGCAAGGTCCGTCGCCCCGAGAATCTTTTCGGCGTAATAGTGGCCCAGAAGCGCCATCGCCCGGTAGTCGCCCAGCGTGAGGCGCAATTCCTTGTTCGAGCCGGAGTCCAAAGAGGACACGATGTCGATAGCCGCCTTGGCGTGGGCGTGCAATTCCTCGGCGACCTGCGGAGGGGTGACGCCGGCCGTCGTCTCCCCCGCCAGCAGCGCGTCCGCATATTCGCGGATATTCATTATTCCACTGGCTTCCATGGTCGCGCCCCGCACGAAGGCCTCAACCGTCTGGAAGCCGCCTTGCTTCGGGTGGGCGATGCAGGCTTCAGGGAACCATTTGACGTCAATATCGCGCCAGTAGAAGCGCGTGGCCAGCGGGATGATCTTCGATGCTTCGACGGAGGCGGACAGGAGACGGGCCGCGTCGATCTCGGGGTATCGGGCGGCCAACGTCTGGCGGAACAGCGAGTCCGGCAACGTCGGATCATAGCTCAGCCGTCCCCAGAGCATGAAACTGAACCACTGCTTCTTCATCACGAGCTGGCGGGGCGTTTCCGGCTCTTTGTCGATGAATTCGCGCCCCCAGATGTAACCGTCCGGCCCCATGTAATACCCCGCGAGTTGATCGGGCCCCGGAAGGTTGCGTAGGAAGGCGCGCGCATAGTCGGGATCGCCCCAGCGATAGCTATAGATATCATCGTTGCGCACCGTCATCCACATGCGAAGGTTCTAGGGCAATTCCGCCAATTCCTTCTTGGCGAACGGCGGAGCGGGCGATGAATACATGTGAGCGACGGAGTATTTGTAACTGAGATCCAGCGTGTCGGGATACTCTTTCCATGCGGAGAGGATCTCATTGAGGTCGGTTTGATGATACCGGTGAATCATACGGACGGATCGGTCGGGCTGAATCGCTTTCGCGTCGCGCACGCCCTCGCCATAGGCCTTCCAGAGCCATTGCTCCTTGGATATATCCGGAATGTCTTTGCCCATGTGCTCTCCAGCCGTGATCCCGATCCCGGCCAGAAGCGGGTACGTGAGTATCAATTCACGAACGCTCTTGCGGAAGTAATCTATCGTGATAAGATTGGTTCGGTTGTCGGTGATGCCGTATTTGCCCCGCGCGCCACACGTGAAGATATTCCAGGTAAAGATATAGGTCTCAATTCCGCGGTCGTGGGCGTATTGCATGACCGCGCGCCAGAACTCGATCTTCTCCTCGATGGTCATTGTCTTGACGACTTCGAGATGCTCCATGAACTCCGGCCGGCTCCACATCTCGGTGGGCGAATGGCTTGCGTCCCTGCGCAGCGTCGCCGTTGAACGCATCACATCCGGGAGGGCGACATCGGGATACTCCGGGACCTTCACCATCGACGGAAACGGATGCAGATTCCACAGGGAAAGGACATTATACCGGTCGCGCGCCATCTCATCGAGGAGCTCGCGCCAGAACGCCATGCTCCACATTTCGGGGATGTTGCGCTGGGCGGCGTCGCCGGCGTCGGAGTAACTGGGATTGCGCGCATCGAGCGGGATATTGAACTTGATTCCCCGGCGGGCGATGTACGGCGAGCAATCCGCGTTGGCGACCTTGTCCAGGGTCCCCAGGCGGATCGCTTCCGCCAAGTCCAGCCCTCCATACATCGCGCCGACCGCGTCCGCGCCCAACACGGCCCACGCATTCGTTGCGCCTTCGGCCTTCCGGCGGATGGCGTAGGATTGAGGCGACGCGTTGTGAGGCGGCGCCATGCCAAGGCCCGTCTCTAGCGCACTTGAATCGTCGGCCGAGGCGGCGATGGCTATGCAGGCGCCGTCGCGGCAATTCGCCAGTTCTTCCACGCCCATGACGCGGCAGGGGATGCCTGCCGCTTTGGCCGCTTGCAGGATCTCCGATGCGGCGAACTCGATTGGCGGCGAGCCGCTTCGATAGCACAGCGTCAGTCCCGATCGCTCCGCACGTGTCGTTGATGCCATCCCACTGTTCTCCCGTCGTAGAATATCGCGAGTCGCCCCGTCGGCGCTCGCGGCTTGAGCGGGCTTGTCGAGGCTTGGTTGAGCGCTCGCCGTCCTCTCTAAGGGCTGCGCCTTGCCGTCGGGTCCTTCCGTCACAGCGCCAGTCCTGCCGCAGCACAGGATCAGGAATAGCGACACAGTCGAAAAGCAGAGCCGCGCCGCGCCTCCGACACGAATTGTCCTTTTCGGCTCTGTCATTGCGCGGGCTCCACAAACCGAAGCGTGGTTGAGCGCTCGTTTTCCTCGCGTCTCCGGCTGGGCCCGACTGGCGGGCCGGACGAGGCGGAAGACGGTCGCACGAGCGCGACGATGCCCGGATTCTACTTGCGGGAATCGAGATTGGCGATTCCAATATCGGCGCAAGCATGCGAAAATCGGAGGATAGCGCCGTGGAGTCGATGGAGCCGGACTACCTCTTACACAGCGCTCGGGTGAAAACGGTCTCGTCGGCGTTGTATCAGTTCGACGCGCGCGGGCAACGGCGGCGCCGGCCCATTGAACACTGACACCGTCCCCCGGCGTTCTTCCGTGTTGCCGTCGACCCTTGTTGCGATCGCTTGGCTGTGCGCCTCAAACGCGTCCCCCTACGAGGTGTGGAGGCGCCTTTCGCGGTGAGAGAAAGTGAACTTCATCCTGCAATATCTTGCAATGCGCAGAGAAAGCGTGGGTCTCTTGCCCCAAAACGAGCCTTTGAAATTCGATATCAAATGGGAGGACAATGTCCCGGACTCGAACGATATTCTGGACTTCATCGACCACGGCGATGTCGCGCCGAACAGTCGGTTCAACTGCCGCTATCAGGCATCGCTCTCCGCCAAGTGAGCGGAGATCGAGGAATGCAGCTCAAAGGAGAGATTTATGAGTTTCCCCGCGGAAAAACCAAACCCCGGCGCGCCCGGCGGCAACCCGATCATCGGCGGAATCGGCCTGACGGATCCCCACGGTTTCGTCCATCAAGACCGGCTCTATCTCTTTGCCAGCCACGATTTCTCGGCGGAGGCAAAGACATACATCATGAGGGATTGGTGGGTCTGGTCTTCGGACGATCTCGTCCATTGGCGCCAGGAGTGTATTCTGCGGCCGGAAGACACCTGTCTTCGCAGACCATTTGACATGTGCTGGGCCGGCTTCGGGGTCGAGAAAAACGGCAAGTGGCACTGGTATTTGTCTGTCGGCCCGAAAGAGATCGGGGTGGTCGTCGCCGATAGTCCCGCCGGCCCCTGGCGCGATCCGCTCGGCAAACCGCTCATTGCCGAGGGACTGACGCCCACCTTGGCGCGCGATCCCGATATTCTGCTGGATGACGACGGCGCGGCTTACATGGTCTATGGCACGTTCGATTACTTTATCGTCCGCCTGGGAGACGATATGATTTCGTTGGCCGAGCCTCCGCGCCCGGTGATCCTGGACCGGAAGTTTGGCCCGCGGGGCGAAGGCAAAACCGCCGACCAGCCATCGCTGCACAAATATCGGGGGCGCTACTATCTCTCCTGGTCGGGGTTCTACGCCGTTTCCGACAATGTGTATGGCCCCTATGCCTATCAGGGATCCGTCTTTTCGCCCGATTCGGTCGAGCGGGAATTCCGCAACAATGGCCTGCACCTCGATCGCCATGGAAATTTCTTCACCTGGAAGAACCAATGGTACTACGCGGTCAACGACCGGAGCCAACCGGGGAGCCATCGGCATTTCCGCGCGGCCGCGTTGTGCTATGTCCATTACCGCGCGGACGGCACGATCGCGCCGGTGAGGCTCGACCGGATCGGTGTGGGGCGCTATGACGCCCGGCTGGGCCGGATCGAGGCCGAAGATTACTTCCGCGCGGAAGGCGCGTGGAAACACGAGTGCCAGGAGGGCGGCTTCGAGATGCGCGGCCTCGAGACGGGAAGCCAGCTGGTCTATCCGAATGTCATGAACCTGCGCGCTGACACCACGCTGGAATTCCGTGTCGCCTCCGGTCATCCCGAGGGGGCCGAAATCGAAGTTCATGAAGCGAGCGCCGAAGGCGCGCTGCTCGGCAGGCGCCGCGTGGCTTCCAAAGATTGGAACACGTATCAGGATGTCGCCTGCCCGCTGCAAAACACAGCCGGCATTCACAGCCTTTGCCTGGTCATCAAAGGCGGGCCGGGCGAAGCGGCGCGGTTGAATTGCTGGAGCCAGGCATGAGAGCCGCAACGGGGTAGTGGCGAGCGGGGAAATCGGGGACATCCATGATTTCGAATCCGCCTCAGCGGTCCGACCGAGCCTCAGAAGGCAAAGAAGTTCAGTCGGGCGTCCCCGCAATGAACGTCCAGAAAATCATGCCGTGGCCGCCGTTGTCGTCAAACAACGGATGCTTCGCGTGTCGCCAGGGGCCGCCGATAGCGCCCGATTTAGACCAGGCGATTGTCTCGGCGTATCGGCGGACCCCGAAACTGGACCAGATCATCAGCAGGCGGCCTTTCGCAGTTCGATACAGGAAAGGCCCGTCGGTCACGTAGCCGCCATAAACGCTCCTCTGATGCCGACGGAGTTCAATGCCAATCAAGCCTGGACTCGTTTGTCTCGACATTCAGCCACACATTCACGTGCTCGAAGGACCGCGTGTATTCGTAGCCATTCTTCTTGGGCGGACCGAACGGCGGGCCAATTGGACGAGTCAATTCCTCCACCAACTCCGTTGGATCGTTCACGTAAAGCGGCATGTTCAGCGCCTTCTCTGGCTGGTATCTGAAGTACGAGTATTTTTCGGCGATGATCAGGTAATACGCCAGTTCCTTGGTGACTCGTTGTTTGATCAGTCGCTTCAATTCATCCTCGTTTCCGCAGCGTATTGCCAATGATGAGGGAGTGTTTTGGCGCGGCGCTGACGAGACCGCAATAGCTTCGCACGTGGCCTTCGCCGCCGGTCAGCCTTCCATCTTCATCGATCAATTCAAATCCCAGGTCTGTCGCTTTGTCGACAAAGATCCCGTCGATGCGCGGATGGCTCGCGGCGTCCGCCGCCACTTTTACCCACCACTGACGCAACTCCGGGTATGAGTGATTGAAGCTCCTGTATCTGCGGATGTTCTGGGGTTCCTGTTCTCCCAGATCGTTGACGGTGTATCTGAACCATTCGTCGTTGACCGGATAGCCTCCGTGGTAATTCCCGAAGAAGATGCCTGTGTTGACGTAGAAAAGAATCTTCGTCTCCGGATTCGCCTTCTTGATCGCTTCGGCTGCCTCAAACGCCCCATCGTTGAACTCGTTGCCGACGGTCACAATCTGATGATGATTTGCCATGGCACGGATGTATTCCGGATCCAGATCCCCGTTGAGAACACTGCCCCAACGCTGAACGCGATCCCATGACCACGCCGGGAAGTTGCTTTGGTCCGCTTGTGGCGGGTAACTGCCTCGGAAATAGGGTCCGTTGGGCAACGTCGAGTAATCCTCAACGTCCTTGTCAAGCGTATCGGGCTGAAAGCGGCTCGAGAGTTTCAAGACCACTGTGCCGGCGGCGACCCGTGAATCGTTCGCCGAGGTCAGGATCAATTCGGGAGCCGGGGCAACGGTGACATGCATCGGGGAATTGCTTTTGGCCGCCTGCAGGTTCTCGCCTTCGCCGATGACCAGGACATGACTGTTTCCTCTGCCCGACTCTCGCAATTCGAAGGAAACGAATCCTTCGAACCGCGCCTCGGAGCCGCAGGAAGCACTGAAGTTCTCGATCGAGAACCGCAGGCTTTCGCCTGTGTCCAGCGTTGTGTCTTTGCCGACACCCCAGCTGCCATCGCGGAAGGATGGGGCCGATGCCTTTCTGCCAAGGGCGGTCATCGAAGCTCCGGATGGGCCGTAACTTACCGCTGAACCCTCGAATCCCGCGACGCGCAGATCAAATCTGATCGTGTCTTTCTGGCTGTCGCCGTTGACGTCGGAACCCGTCCAGGAAACGTGATGAACGAAGGAGTCGCCGTCCTGCTTCGATTCGCAACGCAGGTCCGGAGAACTCAAATCCCTGATTCGCCTGCCCGTGTTCACTTGGAACCGCGAAAGTTCCGATCCGTCCTCGTCCGGCGCTCCGCAGAGGAACCACAGCGCCGTTTCAGGGTGATCGACGACATCCTCAAAACTCACGCTGATGGAATTCGTCGCGTAAACGATCTTTCCGTTCTTTTGCCCGCGGATGACGACGTTTCCTGGATGGAACGAACCGGACAGCCTGGAGAATTCGAGCAACTTGACGACA
The DNA here is from genome assembly GCA_026398515.1 of Candidatus Sumerlaeota bacterium. Classification (GTDB taxonomy): domain Bacteria; phylum Sumerlaeota; class Sumerlaeia; order JAPLSS01; family JAPLSS01; genus JAPLSS01. The sequence goes on from JAPLSS010000437.1 coordinate 6,982, forward strand.
TTGCCTCCGACGGTATTCCCACGCAAATCCACTTCGATCCGGGCGCCGTCTTCAATGGTCAGCTGGTCTTCCACTTGGATCGGGCTGACGCCATCCAGATCGAAGTCGTATTTCAGGAGCGATCCTGAGGCCAGCAACGCGTTTCTGGCGCGGATCGTCGCCTTCGCATCATCGACTGTGAATCTGCCGAGGACTTCCAACAAGCCACCGACCGTGAGCGCGCCACTTCTCAGGCGATACTCTCCCGGCTCTGAAGCGGGTTGCTCATCTCCGACGCGGAGATCGCCAGCGATGGCGACCTTCGACTCGAACTGCTCCACCTTCGATGCTCCGTCTTGAACACTCATGCTGCTGATCCGAGGCATGTCGCGCTCGATAAACAGAGATGCGCCTGAGGACACCTCGACCGAATACTCGTTCGCGGCGGCGACGGGAGTAGGAACACTGACAATGGTGCCCTTTCCCTGGATGACAGCATCGTCGGATCGAGCGGACCCAGGAACCTGTCCGTTATTCCAGTTGGTGGAGATGTTCCAGTTGCTGTCCGTTCCCCCTTTCCAGACCGCTTTCTCAGCTCCCAAAAGATCGCCACTGGAAGACAAGAACAGCGCAAGCAGCAGGGCGGTGAAAATTGCGAGGGAGTGTTTCATGGCGTGTTCTTTCGGTTTCGGGGACAGGTTGGAATGGCACTAAGATGATGATCGACCAACATTCTCTGGTCGTCTTCTTTTTTTCACCCCGGACGTTGTCAAGTCGAGCAGTTTCAGGGAAACGTCGCGCATCTGGGCAAGGATTTTCTCCAGGCGCTGGTTTTCCCGAATCGCGCGGCCGTAGGCCTGGGCTTGGCCGGCCGTGAGGTTTTGGAGGACGGTGCGTCCCTGGCGCTTCCGGGTCCATTGGTAGTAAGGGCCATAGTCCTTCGTCGTTCCCGGGGTCTGCGGGTCGTCGCGGCGGATGATGCGGCGCAGAATGCTGCCTTGGACCATCAGGTCGGCTTCGCCCAAGGCTGCTTTCAACCGCGCGAATCGCTGCCGCAACACCGCTTGCCGAGATGGCGCGCTCATCGAATCACCTCCGTTGCCCCGGGGGCTTGACTTTTTCATATTACATGTATATATACATGTAATATGGCAGGGTGTCAAGCCGATTCTTCCCGGAGGTCGATCATGCTGCCGCGCTCGTTGCCCGCCGCCGCCCGTCAACTCCAACGCCTTCCCCTCGCCCAACTGGTCGCCACGGCCGGAGACCTGCTCCCCCAGGCGCGGGGCCCCGCCGCCGGGGCGCGCCCCTTCACGGCCTGGACGACCTTCTGGCTGTTCCTGGGGCAAGTCCTGGCCGGCGCCGGCGTCTGCCGCGACGCCGTCTGCGCGGCCCAGGCGTGGCTGGGCGCCGGCCGTCGGCTGTCGTCCAGTTCTTCGGCCTATTGCCAAGCCCGCGCCCGGTTGCCGCTCCGTTGGGTGCGCCGCGCCGCACAGGACGTGGTGGACGGCCTGGGGCGCGCCGTCGAACCCTCCTGGCGGGGTCGGATCGTTCGCGGTCTCGATGGCAGTTCGATCTCGATGCCCGACACGCCGGCCAACCAAAGACGCTATCCCCAGCCGGGTCGGCAACGAGCCGGCTGCGGCTTCCCCGTCATGCGCATCGCGGCCGTCTTTTGCCTGGCCTCCGGCGCGCTGCGGGGGCTGGCGCACGGCCCGCTCAGCGTCCCCGAACGCACCCTCGGACGGCGCTTGTGGCGTTGGCTGGAGAAAGGATGTGTTCTGCTGGCCGACCGGGGATTCTGCGGCTTCGCCGATTACTGGGCGCTACGCCAACGCGGCGTCGACGCCGTGATGCGATTGCATCAACGGCGAAGCGTCGGGGTGAAGAAGATCCAACGCCTGGCCAAGAACGACTGGCTCGTCGAATGGGCCAACACCGCCGACCGCCCCCAATGGATGACGCGCCGCCAATGGAACGCCTTGCCCAGCGTCCTGCGGCTGCGCCACATCGCGCTCCACGTCGACATCCGCGGCTTCCGCACGCAATCCATCACCGTGGCCACGACTCTCCTGGACGCCAAAGCCTATCCCGCCCAGGCCGTCGCCGAACTCTACCGATGCCGCTGGAACGTGGAACTGTGCTTGCGCGATATCAAAATCACCATGGGCATGGACCCCCTGCGCTGCAAATCCCCCGCCATGGTGCACAAGGAACTGCTCATGCATTGGATCGCCTACAACCTCGTGCGCGCCCTCATGCTCGAAGCCGCCCGTCGCCATCACGCCGATCCCCGGCGCCTCAGTCTGGCCGGCAGCCGCGCCGCCATCGAAGCTTGGGCTCCCCGCCTCGCCGCCGCACGCTCCCAGCGACTACGACAACGAACTCTCGCCGACTTGCTGTGGCGCATCGCCCACGACCCCATACCCCACCCCCCCAAACGAGCCGAACCCCCCGCCCCACAACCCCGCCCCAAAAAAAAACCCATGCTCAAAAAAACCCGAAGCCAATA
>JAPLSS010000671.1 GCA_026398515.1 Candidatus Sumerlaeota bacterium
CCTCGCGGTCGGGGTTCGTCGTCGGATTGAGCCAAGGCGGCGCGGTCGACTGGGTGGAATACCTGGATGGGCCGGCGGTGGCGTTGTCGGCGGCGCCGGTCGCCTGGCTGGCGGCCACGCAAGCCGGCAGTCTCTATGCGCTCAACCCCGGGAAACAAATCCGCGAGCGCCTCGCCCTCGGCCGCCCCGTGCGCTTCATCCGCGCGTTCCCCACTGCCGGCGGCTCGACGCGTCTCTACCTCGCCGGCGACACGACCGTCCAAATCGCCGATCGGGCGGGGCAGTAGCCCAGCTTCCTCGCCAAGTTAAGTCTACTCTCCCATTGCGACGGACAGCCGGTAGTTGATGAACAAATCCACGTGGGTATCGTCGGCCTGGAACACCTTGACCGGGCTTTCCAATCCTTCCAGCGTGGTCTTTCCCGCGGCGGCCAGCGCGTCTTTGGTCGCTCTCATTTCCCCGGAGATCATCTGGAGGATCTTCGGGCGGTATTGTTCGGGATTCTCCGCCGCCAGCTGCATGTGGCCGCACTTCCAACGGCAACGTCCGGGCAGCCGGACTTCGTTGAGGAGCTGGTTGATCTTCGCCGCCGCGGCATAGGAGTCCTGGCCCTCCTCCAAAGGAGCCAGGAGGTAGAGCGACGCCTCCGAGGGCTCGGCATAGTAGAGGGCCGAATAGGCTTCAGGCGGCAGAACGCCGAAACCCGGCCTGGGAGAAGCGGATAGCGCAATGGGGCCGGTGTGGACGCGGAGTCCCGGCTTTTCCTTCGCCTGTGAGATGATCCGATCTTTCGCCTGCCGAACTTCCTCGAATCTCCGGTCAGGATCGCCCTGCTCGCTGGAGATCGTCACCGGCGCCGCCACATAATCCGCCTTCATACGGAGCGCGGTTGAAACCGGCCGGCCTTCCGGCGTGGAAAAGACGATCGTGGACAATTCGTCGGAAGGAGCCGCCGCCAAACACATCGTCGACCAAACAGCGATCGCGAGCGCAAGACCCGTTTTCCGCATGCCATGCCTCCTCTCTGCCAAGGGATCTTCTGGGACTCCTACGCCACAACAAGCGCCTTTACTGCTTCAGACGCCTGGAACCACGCTGAACGCCACGGACTCAACTTCGGCGTTGAGGAACGCGTGGAGCAGATCCTCGTCGTCCTTGTAAGGGCGGTCTTCGATGAGGCGGCAGGGGATCTCGGGTTCGAGGCGGCCGGGCGCGAACGGCCAGGGCGCCACGGAGAGCGTGCGGTCCACGGGGAATTGAAACGTGAACTCCACCGCGCGGCCGCCTTCGCCCAGCGCGCACGGCTCGCGGCGCTGCCCGCAATCGACCTCGCTCAGCAGCAGGAAGATCGAGAACGTGTCGCACGCCTTGAGCAGTTCGAAGGCGCGGTCGGCGGTCTGAGCGTTCATGCGCCAGGGCGGCTGTTCGAGTTCGCGCATCCAATCGGCCCGTAAGCGCGCGTGGTGATTCCGGAACCGCTCCAGTTCCTTGCGCTCTTCAACGGAGCGCCCGTGATTCTCCATGGCCAGGCCGGCCAGGCGCTCGAAGTGCCGGCTGACAACCACGCCGCCCAGCGGCCCGGTTTGCTCGGCCGCATCGCGAATCGAGTCGGACCAGATCGCCGCCGTCAGCGCCGCGGGCATGTGGAGGAAATCGCGCGGGCGCCTGGTTTCCGGCGCGACGTGCGGCGCGGCGTCGACGGCGGTCCAGCCCAAGTCGTGCGACGCCACGATGCGGACGATCAGGGCGCGCGGCTCCACGGGAAGGAAGCCGGGCGCTCCGTAGGCTTCGGCGAACCGCGACGCCATTTCCGCGTGATCGCACTGGCAGTAAAGCTCCAAGAGGCCTTCTCGTTTGCGGATGATCATGATGAAAGCCTCCGAATGCGGAATGCGGAGTAACGAAAGAGCCGAGCCTGGAGGTGAGCGCATGTCATCCGTTCTTCGTCATTCCGCACTCCGCATTCCGCATTTCAAGATCGCTTTCCCCCCCGCCGCCGCTCCAGGCCTTGGAACGGCTTCTTCTCCAATGCGATCAACTCAATCCCGGCTTCGCGAAACAGGCGCGTCGTCACCTCGTCCAGGGCGTACTGATCGCGATAGACCACGCTCTTGATGCCCGCGTTGATGATCGACTTGGCGCAATAGGAGCACGGGCAGAACGTCGAATAGACGGTGGAGCCCTGAATGGAGATGCCATTGCACGCCGCCTGGACGATGGCGTTTTCCTCGGCATGGACGCACAGGCATTCGTCCAGCGAATGGCCGGACTGGCTGAAGTCCCAACAGCGCGGGCAGCCCCCTTCGTCGCAATTCTTGATCCCCTTGGGCGTCCCATTGTAGCCGGTCGAGACGATCTGCTTGTCCTTCACAATGATCGCGCCGACCCGCCGTTTGATGCAGTTCGAGCGGGTCGAGGCCACTTCGGCGATGGCCATGAAATACTCGTGCCAGGT
>JAPLSS010000525.1 GCA_026398515.1 Candidatus Sumerlaeota bacterium
ACGGCGGGGTCTGGCGGCTGCACTGGAATCCTGAGGTTTACGGGACGTGGCTTGACCAGATCGCCATCTATCAGAACGGCGTCGGCTGGATCGCCCCGCTCGACGGCCCCTCCAGCGCCTTCCCGCAGTTCTCGCCGTGGACCTTCCTAGACTACGGCGGCCTGGCCTACGATTCCTCCAAAGGTGATTTCTTCGCGGGCTGGGCCGACTTCACCCTCCCCCCCGGCGGCTCGTTCGTCTTCTTCCTCAACTTCAAAGCTTGGGACGCCGCGACCCAAGGCCCGTTCGCCTTCGCTGCGGGGAACTAACCCGAACTTCCTGCCATGCGCGGTTGCTGGGAGCGCGGACGTCCTCGTCCGCAATTTCGAGCCTCAGGGGAGTGGATGCATGGCGGACGGGGACGTCCGCGCTCCCAGCAACCGCAACAACACCGTGTGGTGAGAAACCCAGGTCAGCCGCGATCCCACATCTCATGCAGCGCTTTCAGCGCCGCGTCGCTCATCCGGCGCCCGGCGTCGGCGCACAGCCAGCGCGAGAGAATCGGCCGCGCCCCGTACGCCCCCCGTTCGGCCTGATCGAGGGCCGGCACGTAGGTGGAGACGTTGGCGTTGGCCAGTTCGACGGGGAAGGTGAAGCGGGCGGGGGAGTACTGTTTGATCTCCAGGCCGATGCGCACGAAGATCTCGGCGGGCAATCCGACGATCCCCACCTCGCCGATGCGCAACGTCTGGATCGGAACCGCGGCGTCCTTCCCGTCGTAGGGCCACGTCTCGAACCGTTCGAGAACATGCTTGTCCATCGGCCCGAGTTTCTCCGCCGCGCGGAGCCTTTTCACTTCCTCGGCCAGCGCCGCATCGCGCGTGTAATAGGGAATAGAGATCACCTGCATCGCGCCTTCCAGCGTCAGGTCGTCCATTGGTTCGGCGCGTTCGGCGGAATACATGGCCGCGCCGGCCAGCGCCCGCCCGATCTGTTCGGCCTTCCGAGGACCGTTGACCGGCATGTACGTGGGGGCGTGCGGCCGGTGGTTGACGTCGCCCGCCGTGCCTTGCAGGAACAGACAATCGACGTCGTCGCCGTAGATCGTCGCGATCGTGCGCGCCATGACGCCGGGCCAGTCGGCGGAGATGAAATCGCCCGCGCCGCCGCCGATCACATCCGGATGAAGCGCATGATTCACCGCCATGGCCCGGATGCGCCCCTCGCGGTCGCGGACGGTCAGCGTCTGCAGTTCGGGATCGATGGGGCCGGCGGGGGCGATGACGCTCTCGAGCGATTGCGGCAGGCCGAACACCTCCGAGCCGTCCTTGCGCCGGTGCAGGCGATTGAAGGCGTATCCATGCGCCTCGGTTCGCCCGGGATGCAGCGTCGCCTCGAACAGGGAGTCATGGGCGGAACGAACCGCGTCGGCGATGCGGCGCGGCACGCTTGAAGAGTATTCCTCTGTTCGCGGCATGACGGCGGCGGGGCGGATTTCCGGCCCCGTATGCGTGTGCGTCGCGCAAATGAGGACGTTCTCCGGCGGAATTCCGCATTCCCGCTCGATCATCTGTTTCGCCGCGGCGCTGACTTCCTCGCACATGGCGATCAGATCGCAGGAGACGAGCGCCACGCGCCGCCCGCCGTTCTCGATCGCCAGCGCGCGCGCGTAGAGATCGTCGCGAACCGTCTTGGCGATTCGCTCATGGAAATAGCCCGCCAGTTTGACGCCAAGCGGGGGCGTGAGGACCGCCCGCCCGTTTCCCGCCTTGCATACATGAGTCGCCTGCGATGATTCCGACATGAACGCCTGCCTTTCTGAGATGTGGAGGCTATGGGTCGCGCAGCCAGCCCCGTCCTTCTTCTGGAAGCCACTCCACGCAACCCATGCTTGCGCATTCCGCGGGAATTTCAAGAATGGATTGTTGAATCGTTTGCCGAAGGAACCGCGGGAGAGGAGCAAACCAACCATGAACCACACAACCTGCCTTCTGCCGGCGATCCTTGCCGGTGTTGTCGGTTTCGCGTTTGGAGCGACGGCTTCGCTCCCGGAATCCCAACCCGCCGCGGCGCCGGGCCTGCCTCGGGATTGCGTGATCTTCTCGATCAACGTGCATGACTTCGCCTATCTCGACCTCAGCGCCGCCGCTCTCAACAAAATCCTGGATATTCACGAAAAGCATCGGGTCCCGGTGGACTTCTACCTCACCACGACTATGACCGATCTCTACGAGGCCAAAGCGCCTCAATTGCTCCAGCGCTTGAAAACGTCTCCCGTCGCCTCGGTTTCGTATCACGTCCGGCCGCCCTCTCCCTACTACGTCGGCTACGATTGGCTTGGCCTCGGACAAATAGACGCACAGGCGCAATACGAGACGATCATGCGCTATGAAACCCACGGCCTGGACCCGGTCACCGGGCAGCCGACCGACCAGCCCGGCGGCTACAAGAAACTGGCGGACCTCATGGGGTACGACCCCTGCGCCGCCTCCGCGCAGGCCGAGGTCGCATTGGCCTCCGTCGCCGCCGCCGTCTTCAAGGACCTGGGGGCGCGACTTCTGGTGGAGCACGGCCATGCCATCAATTTTGGCGACAAGCGCGGCGACATGTTTCTGCGCCCCGAGCTCGTCGACCTGAAACTGTACGAACACCTCGGCACGGCCCCTTCCGCCATCCTCCAGGAGGCGTTCGAACAGGCCCACCGCATTCCGACGGCCCGCGCGCCGTACTTCGTCGGCGTCAAGATGCACGATAACAACTTTTTCGCTCGGGACGCGGCGTGGACGGCGGTGTATATGCAAGGTCCGCGTCGGCCTCCCTGGGACCTCGATCGGAAGGCGCCGCTGGTCCCTGAGGCCCGGCAGGCCGCCATGTGGGATCTCTACGAGTCCACCGTCGCCTACGTGGCCTCGCACAAGGAGTCGATCCGAGCGGTCAGCGCGCCGATGGTCGTGCAAATGCTCAACTCGCGGAGCGACGCGCGCGCCCCGCGCCTCTACGTCTCCGGCACGATGCACATCGAAACCAACCCCGGCAGTTGGCCCAATCCCGACCGGTTGCTTGCCTTCTTTGAACGCGCGACAAAGGCTGGGCGCGTCGCGGGGCGCGACACCGGCATGCGCTGGTCCATCGGCGCGGACATCGGATGGCTGGAGGGCGAGCCGCGCGCGGGCGAGATCATCCGCGCCACTGAGGCGATGGGGGTGGAATGGGACGTGCACGCCCACAAGATGCAAGATCGCCCCCGTTGCGCCGCGGCCATTCGGCGTCTGGGCGGACATCCCAACGCTGTGGCTTCCGGCCTGATCGCCACGGAACTGGGGGAACTCCGCTCCCCGATCCAGAGTTCGGACGGCTCGTCGTGGCAAGCCGAGGTGGTTTGGGGCATAGTCCGACGCCCCGGCCATGGCCCCGGCGCCGATGACAATGCGGCGGGGTTGTGGCGGCCCAAGAGCGCCGAGGAGTTCACCGTGGACGACCCGGCGGGCCATCTCGTCGCGGTCGGGGGCGGCTCGCGTCGCCTGGAGGAAGCCGAGAAGCTGGCGAAGGATCTGGCGGCGGGAGACGTGGACCGGCCGCCGGTGATCAGCGCCACGATCATGGTTTCGCCGCGCCTGCTCGCCATTGTCGGAACGGAGGACGGCATCGAGGCCATCGAGGCGTGGGCGAACCGCGTCGGCGCCATGCCCGTGGCGCAATGGGCGACGATCCGCGAAACCGCGAAGGCCTGGCTGGCCGCCGGGGCCATTCCCAGTCGAATGGACATCGAAACGGCCTCGCCAACCGTCGCGGGGCCAAAGCCTCCGCTCGGCCTCGGCAAAGCTCCTTTCCCGAAGCCGCCGCTCCCCGGCGCGCGCGGGCGTGCAGGCGCGGAATGATGCCGAAAGAGGCTACTCCGCGCTTCTCACCACATGACGTTGTTGCGGTTCCTGGGAGCGCCGACGTCCTCGTCGGCCATGGCCCCACTACTACGATGCTCGAAACTGCCGACGAGGACGTCGGCGCTCCCAGGAACCGCACATCGTGAGAAATGAGGGCCAAAGATTATCCTGATGCGCAATAACAGCTTTCCATTCCTTCGATCCATTGTCTGCGCGGGCGGCGTGCTCGCCGTCGCGGCTTCCGTCCCAGGCGCCTCGGTGTTTCCGCCGGGCGCTCCGCCCGCCGACGAAGTGAGTGTCGTCGATCTGACCGGGGCAACGGCCAACCAGCGAATCACGGCCGCCATCCTGCAAGGGATCGTTAACCGCGGGCCGGACGCGAAGGTTTACCTTCTGCTGGGCGAGTGGGCGCCGTTTTGGATCGACCGGATGGCCGAGAAGGGCTATGTCCGCCATCGTCGTGAGATGGGATTTCGAGAGTGCGTCGCGGCGTATGGCGACTGCTTCGATGCCGTCATTGTCTGGGACCCGGCCGTGCCCGCGACGATCAACGTAGCCACTATGATGTCCAGTCTGAGGCCCGCCATCGCCTGTGCGCCCGAAGACCTGGATCTGTTCCGAAAGGGCCGGCGAGTCGAGGATTTGCGCGGCCGATGGAAGACGAACGTCCAGGCTTACGAATGGGCGTTCGAGAATCTGTGGCCGCGCATGAATCATCAGGCGCTTTGCCATTGCCAGCCTTCGCTCGCCCATCTGCGCGACTACCTTGTCGCCCACCGGATCTTCGCCTGCTGGGTCTCCGGCAAGGAGCGCGAGGATGGCGTCGTTTCGCGCCAGGCCGAGGAATTGGATTTCCTCCGGCGTCTTCTCGCGGCGTCGCCCGCCAACATTCCCATTCTCGGCTTCTGGGCCGGGCCGAGCGACGAAAGCATCCACGAATACGTCGGCGTCGGCCTGGCCGGCGAGTATGGCAAGTTCACCGTGCCCAGCAACTTCGCGCCGAATCTCTCCTTCTTCAGCGGAGTGCGAACCAACCTCGATTCGTCGATCGCCGCCTATCGATCGCGGATCCGTTTCGAAGTCCCAAAGTTGGAGAGCGACAAGGCATACATCTGCTTCGACGTTACGGAATCCGGCGATGCGGTCAGCTATTGGCAGAGCCGTCAACACAAAGTATGGGCGGACGCCGACCGCGGCAAGATCCCGATCAACTGGGCCATGGGGCCTACGCTGCTGGAACTGTCGCCGCCGGTCGCTGAGTATTTCTTCGAGCAGGCGACCGCGAACGACTACCTCTACGTCGGCCTGTCCGGCATCGGCTACACCCATCCCTATCGCGCGATGATGAGCCGCGTCGCGGACCCCGAAGCCGCGTGGGACGAATATGCGCGGCTGACAGGCGAGGCCATGGACCGGATGGGGTGTCGGGAGATCGGCCTGTATACGGAGTCCAATCGCGTCTTCGACCGCGGCGTGTGCGATCCCATTTCCCTTCGCTTCGTCAACGCCATTCCCGGCCTGGGCGCGCTGATCCTGGGCATGCACCGCGACAAGGACATGAATCCGGATGATGCGACCTATCTATTGGACGGAGGGCGGGTTGTGGTTTCGCATGTGATGACCCGATGGCCGCGGAATTACAGGACCATGAGCCGCGATGAACTGGTCCGCTGGCAGGTCGAGGAGATACGGAGCCATACGCCGTCGCGCCGGCCGGCGTTCATGCACGTGATGAACCTCAGTTGGGCGTACGAGCCGTCTCTCATCCGCGAGGTGCGTGAGAGTCTGGGGGCTGAATACGTACCCCTAAACGCGCGCGAGTTCGCCGATCTCTTCCGCGCGAGCCATCCGTAAGAACGCCTTGAACTGGCGCAGGCGCGAAAGCCAGCGTCACTCAGGAACGCCTCACATTCATCTCCGCTCCAGCGGCGCGAAAAGCAAGAGTCTCCCCGCCTGCGCTTTCATGGAGGTGGAACTCACGGTCTGGCGCGTTTCAGGATCGACGCACAGACGGCTCAGGGGGACATCGGCGTCCGCTTCCGTCGTCGGATTAACGAGAACCACGCCATTCCCGAAGCGCCGCAGGTAGGTCTTGTGGCCTTCGACGCGATAGCCTTCGATGTCGTCGGGCTTGCGGCTTTCGGCGGGGTCTCCGATCGGCTGGAAATACAGGTCGTCCACGTGGGCGTATCGCCCCTTCTCTCCGACGTAGAACGCCGGCATGCCGAGCATCGCCGGCGCGTCCCGCTCGACGCTCATCAGGTAGCTGGCATAGGCGAATCGCTCAAACTGGTTGCGTTGTTCGAGCGGCAGCGCCTCGAGCATCATCGTCTTCCAGCCGGCCTGGCTGATCATCGGGCAGATCGCGAGTTTATCCTGCGCCGCGTCCATGCACACCCGCACCGCGTATTGCCAATGCTCCTCATTCGGATAGGTCGGGGGCGCCGGCGGCCCGTTCTCATAGAACCAACGGCTGAAGTCCGCGTTGGACAGCGTCCCGGCGAACCCCTCGAGGCAATAGCCGTCGAGGGGGCGGGGCTTCGCCTCCGTCGGCGTCAGAAAGAACTTGCGTCCGCCCTGGTCGGGGAAATAACCGGGGCCGATGTTGTTGGCGTACAGCGTCGGGCATTTTCCCAAACGCTTCTCCAGGCGGCTCTGAAGATCCGTGACGCCTTTTTCGCAGCAGACGCGGAACGACTCCTCGGTGTACGGGCGGCCCTCGGCGAAGCTCCACAGCGGCAACGCGCGGCCGCGCGCGGCGGCGCCCAGCAGGTCTTCGTCCGACCGCGGCGCCGCGCCCGCCTTGCTCAGCAAATTGCCGTCCACGCCGGCCGGGTTGAACGGCTTCGAGCCGAGGCAGTCGATCCACGCGCCGTCGTAGCCCTTGTCCAGCGCGTGGAGCGTCTCCTGAAAGGTTAGGTCCCAGCGCAACGGCGCCGCCGGATCAGGGATGTACGAGATCGTCTTGGGAGGACGCCCGTATTCGTCCTTCTCGATGCCCGGCGCGTTGCCGGCTTGGTAGACCGGGTGAAGAACGGGCGCCCCGGCTTTGTGGGCCGCGGCGCGACTGCCGGAAAAGCCGCGTTGAACCTCGACCTCGCCCGTCGCGGGATCGAAGCCATTGACGCGCAGAAACTCCTCATCGATGCGGAGCCACGTCACGTAGCGGTTTGACTCCGGCTTCTGGGGATCGATGACGCTGAATTCGCCGTCGGCGGCGCTGGGCTTGAGAATCAGTTTGGCGTTCTTGCCCAATGGCTCCAAGCGGATTCTCCGCGCGTCGATCGAGACATCCCCGGCAAGGCGGGCCAGCGGATAATGCAGGAGCTCGGCGCGGCGCTTCTCCGCTTCCGCCGGGGGCAGGAGCTTCGACGTGGTGTTTGTCGAGAAGGTCCCCACGTATTGCAGGACCTTGAACTGTGGGTTGAAGCCGCGCATGGCGTCCATCTGTTCCCGACTGAACCCGCCGTAGACCATTTGGAACTTCTCGGCCAGGACCCGCAAATCGTCCTCCGTGCAGCGGCTGTTGTCGCCCGAGGCGATGGCGTAGAGCCGCATCGCGGGCTTGCCGGGGTGTTGCGGCGACCGCGTCTCCGGCGGGGCCGGTTCCGGAGCCCTTGCGCCAGACGCGGGAGCCGCCAAAGAAAGCAGGACAAGCCGCAATGCAAGATCCATCGGTCGAATCATGTGCATTCGCCTCCCTATGCCCTGAGTTGCCCGCATCATCATCGAACTGGAATTCAAGACATCCGAGGCGCGATACGCAACAGGAAACGCCCGCCAATCGTCCTGCCCCTAATCGTCCTGCCTTGGTTGCGTTGGGAAGCAAAACCGATGAAGGCAGGACGATTAGGGAAAGGACGATGGGCGGAGGACAGAACGTGCCGGGTTGGCGGATGGCGGCGCGCTAGTTGAGTTCGCTTGCGCCGACAGCCGTCAGGCGCGCGTCGTCGTGGAGCGGCTTCTGCTTCTCCGATAGTCTTGCGTATCCCCGCCAATCGTGAACTTTGGAAGCGTGGGTCACGTTGAAACTGTCGATCTGGACGCCGTTTTGGTCAACCGCTTGAAAAGCCAGATCGTTTCCGGCGATAGCGATCTTGCAGAACTGCAGCGTCTTCGTCGCCGTCACGACGTTGGGCTGCCCCA
>JAPLSS010000891.1 GCA_026398515.1 Candidatus Sumerlaeota bacterium
TTTTGGAGGAGTATCGCGACCGGCCGGTGATGTTTGTCTTGCAGAATTGGGAGGGCGATTGGATGTTGCGTGGGACGGGCGTGGCGTGGGAGAGAGACCCGAAACTTGTGCCCCTCAACATCGACCAAAAGATCCAGGGCATGATCCGCCTGTTTCAGGCGCGCCAACGCGGGGTGGAGCGCGCCCGCGCCGAAGTGAAGGACACGAAGGCCCGCGTGTCCCACGCCGTCGAGGTGAACAAGATTTGGAACGTCAAAGAAAAGAAGCCGATGATGGAATGCGGTGTGCCGACAGTGCTGGCCGGCGTGGTCCCGCACGTCAGACCCGACATGGTTTCCTGGTCGGCGTACGATGGGTTGTGGGATATGCCGGTCAGTTTCTGGCAGGGGATTGAGTTGATCCGCCATTACACTCCGCCCAGCCCCCTCCTCGGGCGCGATAATGTGGTGATCGGCGAGATCGGCCTCCCCGAGCGCGATACAAAGAAGACGCCCGAGCAGATCGCGGAGTTCTGGGACCAGGCGGTCGGCGTGATTGTATCCTTCAATATACCCTATATGTTGCACTGGGAGTTGTATTGCAATGAGTGGAAAGATAAGAACAAACTGCGCACGCCGCCGCCCGACGAGCCGCCGGCGAAAGCGGAAGACCTGCGCGGCTTCTGGCTGATTCGCCCCGACGGGTCGGATAGCTATGCGGGCGCGTATTTCCGCCGACTGCTCCAATGCGCCGGCGCGACATTATCAACGGAGAGGGACATCCATGAGCGGGAAGGCGAAGGGAAGCCAGGCGCGCAAGAAACAGAAGGAAGTTGAGCGGCGCAAGAAAAAGGCGCGCCAGCGGACGGCGGCCAGTCCGATCGGCGCTCAGACCCGGATTATGAACGCGCGCAAGTATCCCCTGCATAAGTGCTATATCAACCCGGACTGGCGGGAGCAGGGAATCGCCCACGTGGTCGTTTCGCGCATGCAGACCAATGGCCAGATCACGTTCGGCGTCTATTTAGTGGACGTGGGCTGCCTGGGGGCGAAGGACGCCTTCTGCAACGCCAATTTCCCGGAGAGCGCGTTCCGCGAGCGCTTTGAGGAGAGCGAACAGTTCGTTCCATGCGACGCGGCGCTGGCGCACCAAATCATCTATGGCGGCATCCGCTGGGCGGAGAAAGCCGGGTTCACTCCTCACCACGATTTTGGCCTCGCGCGGCTCGTCCTCGACGAAGAAAGCCGGTTCGAGCCAAATCCCGACATTGAGTTCGGCAAGGACGGGAAGCATTTCTATATCGGCGGACCGTATGACGATCAGGAACGCATCGTGGCGCAGTTGGAGGCGACGTTGGGCGAGAACAACTATCATTACATCGTCGGCGGACCGTTGTTCGAAGAGAACGCGGAAGGCGATGAGGACTTGGGCTATGATGAGGACTCGAGCGACGATGACGACGACAATGGCGGCGATGATGAGTATCGGTGATTTCTCTTCTCCGAAGGGGAAGCATATGGATAGCCGGGGGGTGTCAACCCCCCGCGGCTATTCATCTATCTCCCTGTCAGGGAGAAACAAGAGGTCTGCGCGGGTGTGACGCGTCATAGTGAGATGTCCAGTGGTATTTGCTCGAAGTAGCGCATGACATTGTCGGCCGATTGATGACTGCAGGAGGAGCGAGTGAAAAGCCGTTTTGCCGTCCTGGGGGGATTGTGCTGCACCCTGACCTTCGCAGCGAACGTGGCCGCCGAAACTATCGTCCACGAAGACTTCGAAGGGCCGTTCGCGCCGATCGAGCGGATGGAGTCGCCCGACGGAACCTTCTTGCGCGAGGGCGCGCTGCCGGCGGGATGGGAAGACCACAGCGAGTCGACCCCGCAACACGTGAAGTACGGGCTGAGCGCCGACCCGTATGAAGGCAAGCAGGCGTTGCGCATCGAGGTGTCGAACATCCAGGCGGGGAATTCCGCCGCCCAGCTCGTCCGCCGCGGGATCGCGCTGAAGAAAGGCTGCGTGTATGTGATGTCGATGGCGTTGCGCAGCGTCGAATTGCAGTCGGTGGACATCGGCTTTCGCCCGGCGAGCGGGCCGAACCAATGGAACCTGAGTTGCGAGGCGGTCGCCTCGCCGGACTGGGCCGTGTCGGAATTCGTCGTCGTGGCGCCGGCCAGCGACCCGAACGCCATCCTTCAACTGCGCGTCCGGCGCGCGGGGGCCGCGGAGATCGACAACGTGCGCGTCGAGGAGTTGACCCGCGAGGAGTTTCTCCAGCGTTACCCCGCCAAGCCCGGCAACATCCTGGAGACGAGCCGCTTCTCGTTGGGGGCGGCGAACGGGTGGACCCTGCCGCGCAATGGGGGGACCTTCGTCACCGACCCAAACGAGAAGGGGCCGTCGGGCGCGCCGGCGTTGAAGATCCT
>JAPLSS010000459.1 GCA_026398515.1 Candidatus Sumerlaeota bacterium
TAAACCGCATCCCCGGCGGGAAGCTCTGCCTTGACAGGCCTTCGGGCGCCCGAAACCATGAAACGCTTCTGGCTGTCCAGCCTACGCGCCTTGATCGGCGGATACGGGCGAATCACAGGTTGGAACGCTTGCGCCACAAAACCAGCCCGCCTTGGCGCAAACGAACCAAGGCGGGCCGATGAGCGCAAGAAATCTGATCTTCACGCGAACCCTTCACGCGAGAGGCGTCGTCAACGCCCAAATCCAACCGGCGGCGCGCTCGACCCCGAACCCCTGAACGAAGGCCGGATCGACATCGGGCCGCTCGAAGGCGCGAACGAGGGCGGCGCGATATTCCCCGAGGGCCTCGACACGTTCGGCGCCGAGGGGAGCCCTCTCACCGGCATGGGCGACGAATGCGACGAAAAGGGACTCGGATTGACCGGCGCCGCCACCGGACGGTCCGGACGCCCGAACCGCGGCGTTGGATCAACCGGATAGGCCGCCGGCCGATCGGGGTAGCGCGTCGGCCGCCAGCTATCGGGGCGATCCCCGCGATGGTCATCCCCGCGACGGTCATCTCCGCGGCCATCATCCCAGCGGCGGTCGTTCCCGTAGCGGCGATGGTCCCGATCGTAGTCGATGTAGTTGAAACGGCTGCCGACGTGCACGGGATACGTCTGCCCATACACTATCGGAGGCTCGTAACAGATCGGCGGCTCATACCACGGATACGGATATGCCCGCTCATACACACCCACCGGCGGCGCGTAGACCGCGGGTCCGGGATACCCGTACGACGCCCCGAACACGCCTCCCATGCGGCCATGTTCGACCTCCGCGCAGCCCGCCAGCGCGACCATCAACGCCGCGCCCGCCAACACGTGGAACACCCGATGGATTTTCATGGCACCCTCCTCGAAAGCCCCGACCTTTTCAGCCATAATGACATTAGCCTCCGCGGCCCTGCTTTGTCCAGCCTGGAACTCCGTGGTCCTATCCATTCGGACAATAGGGAGTCGCGGAGGTTCCCGGGATCTTGCCGGTTTTTTTCGTGGCGCCGCCTTTTCCGCTTGCGCGTGTCTACAAATGCGCCTGCTTGGGCGAGTTCCACGCAAAATGCGCTTGAGCCTGCCGCTTTCGGCGCCTACGCTCAATTCCCGGCGCCTCGCGCCGCGTCAGGGCGAATCCCATTTCGCGCGGACCCTGGAACTGACCGCCCATGAACTCCGAATCCGCCGCCGCCGACTCCTCCCTTCCGATCTCCCCGCCGCCCCCCATTTGGCGAGGGCTTCTCATTGGCGGCTCGCAGGCGGCGGCGTTGTTGGGCGGGAGCGCCGCGTTGGCCGTGGCGATCGCCTTGTGGCCCATGATCGCCGGACCGATCTTTCTGTTGGCGGCGGGCGGGGCGGTCGTCTTTCTGCTTCATCCGGTGTTCACGTTCGCGCTCTATTACGCCTTGTCCTTGCGCACGGCGGCGATTGATCTGCCCGGCCTGCCCGTCAGCGTGAACCAGGTGTTCTTCCTCGTGTTCTTCGTCAGCTTGGCGCGCTGGGCCTGGACCCGGCGGCTGGCTCGCCCGCGCGGCTGGCCGTTCCTCGCGACGGTGGCGCTGGCCGGGTTCTACGTCGTCTCCGCTCTGACGGGTCAGAGCTTCAGTTTCGGCCTGAACGCGGCCAAGACCACGATCACCATGTTCGCCATTGCGGTCGCCGTCGCCGCGATGGCCGCCTCTCCGCGGGTGGCGCGCCAGATCAGCTGGGCCGTCGTCCTTCCCACCGTCTTCGGCGGATTGGTCGGGGCGGCGGAAGCCCTGCTGCGCCGCGACATCTTCGGCGACGCGAAGGACCTTTTCCACGGCTTCTTCCGCATCAACGGCCTTTCGCCGAACGCCATCGTGTTCGCCTACACCTGCCTCTACGCGTTTCCGTTTGGGTTGTTCCTGGCGCGCCATTCGCCCCGGTGGATCGGGCGGGCCGCCGCCCTGGGGTGCGCCCTCTTCCTGCTGGTGATTCCACTGGCGACGTTCAACCGCCAGACGTGGCTGTTCATGCCGATCCTCGTGCTGCTGGCCATCGTCATGTTTCGCGGAGCCCTGGGACGAGTCCTGTTGGTCGGCGCGCTGGCCGCCGTCCTGGCGTTCGGCCCGATTCTGGGGCCGCCCGTGGTCGCGCGCTTCCGGAATCTGAAGTCGTTTCAGACCGACTGGTCGTTCCGGCAGCGGCAGGACTACGTGATCAATGGCCTTTCGGTCTTCCACCACTTCCCCTGGTTCGGCTGTGGGTTGGGCAGTTACGGGCCGACTTGGTGGCAATACCACAGCCCCGACACCTTCATGCAGCAGTATGCGTGGATGTGGGAGAAATATTCGCCGGATCTCAGCTACTTGCGTTTGCTGGCCGAAACCGGCGCCGTCGGCTTGGCGCTGAACCTGCTCTATTACGCCGCACTGACTCGCTTCTTGTGGCGCCGGTGGCGGAAACTGCGCGCCGAAGGCCGGCGCGCCGAAGCCGATCTGGCCGCCGCCACGCTTAACACATGGGCGCTGTTTTTGATGGGCAGCGCCGTGCAAGACACCTCGTTGTATCTGCGCACTTGGATGACGTTCGGCCTGACCCTCGCGTTCGCCGTCACGCGCGCGGGAGGCGCCGCCGTGGATCGATGGGGGAGAGCGGAAACTAACGCTCCATAGTTCGGAGCGCGACCTTCAGGTCGTACGAAAAGCCTTGAGTTCGTAGTCCCGCCTTTAGGCGGTCTTCACGAAGATCACTCGGCCAGAGAAACCGCAAGACCGCCTAAAGGCGGGACTACGTACTCTCTCTCCGGAACAGCTCCCGAACCTCCGCCCGAAATCGCTCCATCGAGAACCGCGCGCGCGCCGCCGCCTGTCCCGCCGCCGCGAGATCGCTCCGTCGTTTCGGATCGTTGGCCAATTCCCCAATCGCCTCGGCCAGGCGGGCGGTGTCGCGCGGCGGCACGATGATTCCGCTTTTCCCCTCCTCGACGCACTCGCGCACCCCGCCGACGTCGGTCGCCACGACGGCCACGCCCGCCGCCATCGCCTCAATCACCACCCGCGGCAGGCTCTCCGAAATCGACGAAAGAACGAGGACGTCGAGCGCCGCATAATACGATTCCACGTCCTTCGCGAACGGCAGAAACCGAACGCGATCCTCCAGAGCGTTCGCGCGCACGAACTCCTTTAGCTGCCGCAGGTAATCCGCATGGAACGGGTCGGAGTCGCCCATGAGGAAGAAGCGGCATGGCGCGGCCCGGGCGCGCGCCATCCGCGCCGCCTCGAGGAAATACTCCAAGCCTTTCACCGGCGCGATGTAGCCGACGGCCCCGACGGCGATCTCCGATTCCTCCAGACCAAGACGTTTTCGCGCCTCCCGCCACTGTTCCGGCCCGAAGACGAACCGCTCCAGCGCCACCGCGTTGTGAAGGACCGCGACCCGTTTCGATGGAGCGCGCGGATCAAACAGCCGCGCGCCGGCCAACGAAGCGGCGACAATCCGATGCGCGCAACGATTCACCATCGCGATCTTCGCCCGATTCCTCCACGTCGGCGGAAACGCTTCGTGGACGTAATACATGACACGGGCGCCCGCCAGCCGCGCCGCGATTCCCGCGTACAGATTGACCGCCGTGTTGATGACTACAACGTCGGGCCGGACCGCGCGAACCCGCCGCCGGATGCCGTTCATGTAGGCCAGGCGCTTGCCCAGCAACGACAGCCAGCGCAGCGGATTCCTCGACTCCGTGAACGAGACCGCCGGATTCTCCAGGAAATGGCACGCGATTCCCCGCGATCGCGCCGCCTCGGCGAACAAACCCGTCGGCGGACAGATCGCCTCCGTCTCGCACTCCGCGCGGTCGACGCAATCCATCATTTCCAACAGCGACTGCGCCGCGCCGGACAAATCCGCCAGGTGAGAGACGAAGAGGATTTTGGATTTGGGATTTTGGATTTTCGATTTCTCGCAAGAAGACTGCGTGTTTTGCCCACGAACACTGGCCTCGCCGGAGCCGGCAGATCGGAGCAGTTCCACCCCGGGAGGGCGAGACTCCCGCGCCTGCGCTTCGGCTATTGGCCATCGGTTATTGGCTATTTCCCAGCCCGAAGCGTCCCGGCGAGCAACCTGAAACGAGCCGCGAAAAACGAGAAACGCCCTTCTCTCACGGAATGGCCAACACCGTCTCCACCCACTCCCGCGCCTGCGCCTCGGTGGGCGCCTCGGCGAAGATGCGGATGATCGGCTCGGTGCCCGAGGGGCGCACGTGCACCCAGCCGCTCTCATAGTCGAGTTTCAGGCCGTCCAGCGTCGACTTGCTCTTCGGCGTCGGCAGCGCGCGTTCGATCTTCGGCAGCATTTCGGCGACCGAGCGCCCCTCGATCGACACCTTAGCCTTGACGATCATGTAGTCCGGGACCTTCGCGTTGAGCGCCGAAAGCGAGCATTTGCCCTCGGCCAGCGCCTCGCAGATGAGCGCCACGCCCGCCGCCGCGTCGCGCCCCAGGTGAATCCGAGGGGCGATCACCCCGCCGTTGCCCTCGCCGCCGATCCGCGACCCCACGCGCTTCATCTCGGCGACCACGTGCGCCTCGCCGATCTTCGTCCGGTAAAGCGGCACGCCGTGCGCGCGGGCCACGTCGTCCAGCGCGCGCGTGGTCGACAGGTTCGCCACCAGCGGCGTCTTCTCTTTCGCGAGATAATGGTTGGCCACGAGCGTCAGCGTGCGCTCTTCTCCGATGGCGCGCCCTGTTTCGTCCACAAGCGCAAGGCGGTCCGCGTCGGGATCGACGGCGAAGCCCACGTCGGCGCCGACCGCCTGGACCGTGCGGCACAACGTTCCCAGGTTTTCCGGCAGCGGCTCGGCCGGGCGCTCGAAGGGGACGGACATGTCGGTGAAGATGAATTCCGCATCGATGCCCAAGCTCTTGCATAGCCGCGGTAGAATCACCGCCCCCGCCCCATTGCAACAGTCAACCGCCGCGCGCAGTTTGCGCAATCGGATTTTCGTCTGATTCACCGCTCCGACGGCCCGCTCCACGTGCGGCCCGATGGGGTCGGGGTGCGTCAGGACTCGCCCCAACTCCGCAAACGACGCGCGACGAAAGTCGCTCGCCTCGTAGGCGCGCATCACCCGGTCGAACTCCTCCTGGTTGAGGAACACGCCTTCGGATGAGAAGAACTTAAGCGCGTTCCATTCCGCCGGGTTGTGGCTGGCGGTGATGGCGATCCCGCCCGCCGCGCCCAATTCGCCGACCATCAGCCCGACCGTCGGCGTCGGGCAGACCCCCAGGTCCACCGCCTCGAACCCGCTGCTTTCCAGCGCGGCGAACACGAGCCGGCGCACCATGTGGCGCGACAGGCGGCTGTCGCCCCCGACCACGATCTGGTGGCCTTTGCATTGCGCCGCATACGCCAGCGCGTATCGCAAGAACTCTTCCGGCACGAGCGAATCGCCGACAATCCCTCGAATCCCGGCGACGCTGATGATGGGTTTGGACATGACGGGCTCCGATCCAGAGAACCAGACCCAAGGCCCCGCGGATTTTGGGGAGAACTTGCGAAACGCCTCGCTCAAAAGCAACGGATTTCTCCGCTTTGCTTCCTTTGATTCGTCCGCCCTCCCAATCTGCCTGGCCCACGCCATTTCGCGCTTTGAGCTGGGCTATCGCATTGCCATTGACAATGCTGCGCACAAGTGAAATAGGCTTTGCCCCAATTCGCGGGTTAGGTCTCGCCGTTAGGAGAAACCGAGCATGAATGAATGGCCCAAGAGCCAGCGGATTCGCTCCCGTTTCCCAACTCGGGCCGCGGCCCCAGCATTTCTCCTCGCCGCCATAGTCTTCGCGGCCGGAGCGCCGACGGCCCGGGCCGCGTATCCTCAGGCCGCCGATTCCTACGTCAACGACTTCGCCGACGTTCTCAGTCCCGATCAGGAAACGCGCATCCGCACGCTCCTTTCCGATTTGAAGCGCGATCACGGCATCGCCGCCGTGGTGGTGACGGTCCCGTCATGGAACGCCTACGCCACCGGCGACCCGTCGATGGAGTCTTTCGCCACCGGACTGTTCAACGCGTGGGGCATCGGCGACCGGTCGCGAAACGACGGCGTCCTGATCCTCATGGCCCGTCAGGACCGCATGGTCCGCATCGAGTTGGGCTCGGGTTACGGCGCCTCTTTCGATTCGAAGATGCAGGCCATCATCAACGGCAAGATGATCCCTCGGTTCAAGGCGAACCAATATGGGCAAGGCCTGCTGGATGGAGCGCGGGCCGTCGCCGCGGCGGTGGGCGGGGGCGCCCTTCGCAACGCGCAACGACCAGCCTCGAAGCCCGCCAAGGCGGCCTCCGCGCCGGCCCGTCTTCCCGCCGAGGCGATTCCCGGAACGCCGCGGCCGGCTCCAGCCCGCGTCGCCCCAGGACGCATGCCGGCCGAGCTGCCGCCCGGCCAATCCCTTCCGCCTCGCGCGGTCAGCCCTCCTCCGTTCGACCCTCGGTCGCTCCGTCCTCCGCGTTCAAGCCAGGGATCGGAGATCGTGGGCTATCTGGCGGCCATAGGCGCCGCCGCCCTCGTGCTGTTCGTGCTTTTCCGTGTTGTTCTTGGCCTGGGGCGCAAGCCGCGATGCCCAACGTGCCAGATCGACATGGCTTGTCTTGACGAGGTGTCGGATGACGTCTACCTGGACTCCGGCCAAAAACTCGAGGAGGCGCTGGACACGGTGGATTACGACGTGTGGAAATGCCCGACCTGCGGCATGCATACCGTGGAGAAACACCCGCGCCTGTTCTCCTCCTACTCGCGCTGCCCCGAGTGCGGCTACCGCACCCTCAGCGCCGAAAGCGAGACTCTGATGCATCCCACGCGCCATTCGACCGGCCGCAAGAGGATCGTCTCCACCTGCCGCAACTGCCATCATCAAGAAGAACACGTCGTCATCCTGCCCATCCTGGTCGATACGGACAGCGGCATGATGCACGGCCACGGGATGGGCGGCAGTTCCCACACGAACAGCGGGTCGCATCATTCCTCCGGCGGCTCGTTCGGCGGCGGCAAGTCCTCCGGCGGCGGCGCGAGCGGGAGCTGGTAGGTTCAACGACGCATTGGCGATCCCTGGACGGGCGCAGAACCCTTGATGGAGGCTGGATCGTATGGAAAGGGCCAACTGGATAGCAACACTGGCATTGACGCTGACGGTTCCGGGGGCGGGCTGGGCGGCCGCGCCCGCCGAAGGAGCCGGGGCCGACTCCCGCGCCGCCAAGCCCTCCGCGCCTCCGGCGACGGCCATGGAGGGCGAATGGGAAACCTTGGCCGACGGTTCGCTCGTCAAGGCGACCACGTATCGCAGCGCCGACGGGCTGGAACTCGGCGCCAGCATTCGCAAGCCCGCCGGCGACGGGCCGTTTCCGGCGGTCCTGTGGCTGTCCGGAGGGAACGGCGACCTGCCGGCCGCTCAGCGCGCCGGCCGTTCGTTGGGCCACCCGATCAAGGACTTTGTGGCCGCGGGCTGGGTGGTCAACACCATCCAGTATCGCCCGCCCGACGCGCCCACGCCGAACATGGATGAACGGGAGTGGGATGACACGGCACGGGCGCTGGAGACGCTTCGCGCCTATCCCTTTGTGGACGCCGGCCGCATGGCGTTGGCTGGCCACAGCCACGGGGCGCGCGTCACCACGATGATGGCTTCGCGCGTGGACGCACGTTGCGGCGTGGCCCTGGCGCCGGCGACCTTGAACCTCGTGGAGATGAAGACACGCCAGGAACGCGGCGAGCCGTTCGCGGGCGCCGCCGTGAAAATGATGGACAACATGGAACAGATCCTCGGCGCCAAGATCCTGGACCAGCCCGATCTGTTCCTGTGCTTTTCGCCGTTTTCCGAGGTCGGCAAAGTGAAATTCCCGTTGCTCCTTATGTACGCGGAGGACGACAGCAGCGGCCCCGCCGCGATCGTGAAAGCCTACGAGGAAGCGCTGCGAAAGGCCGGGAAAGAGGTCGAATCGTATTACCCCGCAAAGGGCGGGCACGGCGTGTATTTCGGTGGCAAAGGGGACGCCCCGTCCGAAACGGAGGAAACCGCCCGCCGCACGGTGGCCTTCATCCAGAAGCACTTCGGCGAAACTCGCTGAGCAATGGTCGGCTGTCCGTGTTCCCAGCAGTGGCGCGCCTGAGGCGCACCGGCCTTCGCGTGGGCACGCGCCGCATTCCGAGTGCTGGGAGGCGATTCAGAACGTCGCCTTCCGTCTCGGCGGCTCCTTCTCTGGCGGCGGCGCGAGTGGCCCTTGGTGAATTCGATCTCTTAGACTGCGACGTATCGGGCAAGGGGAAAATCGAGATAACACGGCGGCGCAAACTCCAGCGAGTTTAGTTCCATCGTTCAACCGGTTCGGAGGCGACACGTGTCGTAATCCCTCTTGCCTCGAGGCCGAAAGGTCTCACATTGTCTTCCCCAGGAAACCGCTCGCGACCAGATGTTGCTCTAACGCCGAGACAAAGACGCGCGCGCTGGAGAGCGCCTCCGATGCGGCCTCCCGATCAGGCGCCATGTTGTCTCCATAGTCCGATTTCTGTCGCCGGTCAAACGCCAGTCGAAATGCCCTGCCCAATTCGGGAGAGAACACGCCCGTTTTGACAAACTCCTGCTGGAAGAGGGCCAGAACACCGCTGTGCTTGGAGGACCCGAGCCGCCGTGTCGCGAGGAGCGCCGCGAGGGCATAGAACATCGCGTAATAGGAGCGATTCACCGAGCCCCGCCAGGACGAATCGCCGTAGAGGACCTCTGCCTCGTGCAGCGTTTCGTGCGCTTGCGACATACGGAACCGCACGAACACAGGGATCTGATCCTCTTTCATATCTGCACGCCCTCGGTTTCGATGTTAAGCAGCAGGGGACTGCCGGCGAACGGCCCCACCTCCAACTGCTCGCGCGTGGCTACGCAGGTGCAAATGACTCGACCCCTGTCAAAGCCGACTTCCCAGGCGATGTCCGAGATCCGCTCCTCCTGCTCTCGCGTGACGCTTTCCAGTTCGATGAACACATCCAGATCGGACTCGTCCGTCGCGTCGCCCCGGGCGCGGGAGCCGTAGACGCGGAAATCCAACACCGGCATCTCCGCGGTCAGGCGGCGCTTGAATTCCGTGGCGATGAGTTGATCGGCTTCTTTCAGCATGGAGACTCCTCCTCGCCGGCTCCGTGGCAGACGCATCGCGTGTGTCAGCCTCGTGTTCGCGCCGCAGTTCGTCGCGTCGGTCCGACCCCGGCCGCGGCCGGCTTCTTGATGTTCGCTATTTTCGCCTGGGCGGACTCCAGCACGGAATCGCAGAGAAACCGGCTGGCCTGAAGGATCTCAAGCCCGATGATCTCGCCTTTGCTGTTCAACTCCACAGTCAAATTCGGAGTGATCTCGATGCTGCCGGCCTCCCGCCCCTCGGAGATAATCAAGTGAAGAACATCTTCTTCTTCGAAGTACTTCATCTGTGGCTTATTCATGAACATATCTCCCCACTCGGACTCGGTATTGAGTTTGATGTCGCGATGTTGCATGAACCGTCACCGGCGTGACCGTGCCTCCTATTCTCTCATAGGGAATCGCCACCAGCGTTCTTCCGTGCCGTCCAATGACCAAGTGACGACCTGTAGCAGTATCCACGTACCGCTCCTGAGAGTATCTCAGAATCTCTTCCAGACGCGAGACAGTGAAGCCACGCGTCCGCGCTCGATGCTCCAGGTAAGCAGTCCAGCGAATCAGGGCCTCTTCCATGAGAGACTCCGGTTCCACGGATTCGTCAATCGCTTGACGTCTGGTTAGCTCCCGGCCTGCGCGGCGCTTCTCCTCACGTCGTCTGCTTCCTCAGCTTGGCCGGCAGGATCTTCATTTGTTCGCGGTACTTGGCGACGGTGCGGCGGGCGATTTCGAAGCCTTTTTGGTGGATGAGCGAGGCGAGCTTCTCGTCGCTCAGCGGCTTCTTGGGGTCTTCGTTGGCGATCAGATCGGCGATCAGGTCCTTGATGGCGCGCGAGGAGGTCGCCCCGCCGTCGGTCGACTCGATGCCGCTGGAAAAGAAAAACTTCAATTCGAACAGGCCCTGCGGCGTCTCGACGTACTTGCCCGAGGTGACCCGCGAGATCGTCGCCTCGTGCATGCCGACCGTCTCGGCGATCTCGCGCAGCGTAAGCGGCCGCAGGCGGCTGATCCCCTTCTTCAAAAACTCGTGCTGGTGCTCCATGATCGCTTCGGTCACGCGCAGGATCGTGCTCTTGCGCTTCTCGATGTTCTTCATCAGCATCACGGCCGAGCGCAGGCGCTCCTGCGCGTATTCCCGCTCCTTGCCCTGGAACGCGCCCGTCTTGTCGCGCAGCATGTCGCGGTAGAACTTGCTGATCCGCAGGCGCGAGGAGCCGCCCTCGTTCAGCGAGTAGATGTAGTCGCCGTCGATGTCGCGCACATAGACGTCGGGCGTGATGTAGCGCGTCGACTCCTTCGAGCGGATGCGCCCCGGCTTCGGCTCCAGGCGGCGGATGCGGTTGAACAGGTCGATGACGTCCTGCTCGTCGACCTCCAGCGCGCGGGCGATCTCGCGGAAGCGCTTCTTCTCCAACGACTCGAAGTGCTCCGTCAGCACGGCCGTGGCCAGCGGCGTCTTCTCGCCCAAATCCTCCATCTGAAGCAGCAGGCACTCCGGCAAGTTGCGCGCGAACACGCCCGGCGGATCGAACGTCTGCAGGATCCGCAACACGCGCTCCACGTCCGCCGGCTCGACTCCCAACTCGCCGGCGATTCGCTCAACCGAATCGTTCAGGTAGCCGTCGTCCTCGACGCAGCCGATGAGGAACTCGCCGATCTTCAGGTCCCTTCCCTCGAGCGACGAGAGCCGCAATTGCCAGTTCAGGTAATCCTGCAGGCTGCTCTTCGCCGCCGTGTACTCGGTGAAGTCGTTCTCCTCTCCGTCGTCCGGCGGCGGGGTGTAGACCGGGCTTTCCGAATCCGCGAACACTTCGTCCCAGTTGACATCGATGTTGTCGTACGAGTGGTCATCGAGAGGCGTGACGTTGTCGACGGCGCCATCCAGCGGATCGGCGGCCACCTCCGTGGGCGAGGCCAGCGTGTCGGTTTGTGTCGCGCCGAGCCCGTCGCCGGCTTCGCTCGGTTCGGCCGCCTCGGCGCCGTCGCCGTCGCTCGATTCGGACGCGGCGGGCTCCGCCTCGGTTTCAGCAGAAGCCGCCGCCGGGCCGACGCCGCCGGTTTCTTCTTCGGCTTCCTCGCTCAGATCGAGGAAGGGATTCTCCAGCAGCTCCTGATCGACCATCTGCTCCAGTTCCAGCGAGTTCAACTGCAGCAGTTGAATGGACTGCTGCATCTGGGGCGTCATAATGAGACGCTGGGTCTGTTTTTGGACCAGCTGGAGTTGGAGCGCCATGGGCCGCGATCCCTAAGGTCAAGGCAAGGCGAAACCGCGCGCCTTAGCAAGAACGATACCTCAAATTGACAGGCGCATTCTCTGCGCAAAAGGGCCAATTTGTCAATCAAAAACTCGTTTCGGCGCCATTCCTGCTCCCGATGGTCCAATGCTGTATGCTATTGATATATGACGATTTAGGATCGATCTCCGAAGTTGTCTGTTCTAGGGGAAAACCGGGATTTCCCCGCCGGACGAAGGGAACCTCGCATTCCATGCGGCGGCATACGCCTCCAGAGTCTTCGAGGCCCGGAGTCCTTCGCCGAACCGCCGCTCGACCGCCTCGCGGGCGCCGCGGCCCATGCGCGCGACCTCGTCCGGCGCCTGGGCCAGCCGCTCCAGCGCCGCCGCGAGCGCTTCGACGTCGCCCGGCTCGACCAGAAGCCCATCCACGCCGTCGCGCACGATCTCGGGCAGGACGCCCGTTCGCACGGCCACGTTCGGCTTGCCCGTCGCCATCGCCTCCAGCGCCGCGCGGCACGAGCCGTCGGAGCCGGGGCCAAGCAGGAGGTGAAAATCCAGCGCCGCATAGGCCTCCGCCAGGTCCGTCGTCCGGTAGCCTCCCAGGATGATCCGCGCGCCGTTGGGATTAGTCCGAATCAGTTTCTTGAGCGCCTGTTTCAGCGGCCCCCGCCCAAACAGAACCAGATGCAGATTCGGCGCGCACTCCGCCAGCCGTCCGAACGACTCCAGCAGCCACCGATGCCCCCGGCCCTCGACCATCCGCGCCACCAGGCCGCACAGCGCCACCCCGCGCGGCAGCCGCAACTGGCGGCGGATGGCCGAGCCGTCGTTGCGCGGATGAAACCGTTCGGCGTCCACCGCGCCATGAATCGCCGCCGCGCGCGGCGGCGGAAGGCCGAACTTCTGTTCGATCCGGCGCCGCGAGTCCTCGCAAATCGCAATTGCCAAGTCCGTCGCCGAGGCGAACAGCCAGCGGTGAAACGGATCGCCCGGCGGCGCCTCGGCCCGATGGACCGTGCGCGCCAGCAGGCGCCGCCGCCTCATTCCGCGCAGCGCCAACGCCGCCAGCCAGTGGTCGTTGATCAGGTGGACATGGACGACGTCGATCCGCTCGCGCTCGACAAACCGGCGCAGGAACCGCAAATCGCCCAAGACGTGGAAAGGATTCAGCCGCCGGTCAAGATACAGGTCGGTCAACACGCGCAAACCGCGCCGTTTCGCCTCGCGCTCAAACGACCGGGAGGGGATGCACGCCAGCCAAACCTCGCATCCGGCGCGCTGCTGATGGAGCGCCACGCTGACGACCGGCTCGGCCACCCCCGTCCAACGCTCCGAGCTGACCAGGTGCAGGATGCGCCGGGGCCGCGGTGGAACGGCGGGCGCGCTCACCGGCTCTTGCCGTTCGTCGCCGGCGCCGAGGCGTTGGGGTATTCATACGGCGCCAACGCATCGTCGAACGACTGGGGGAAGGTGAAGTCGTCCTCGTTGGAGATGCTCTGACGGTGCTCTTCCTTGAATTCCTTCTTTTCGCGCTTGACCACGTCGGTCTTGTCGTCGTCGTACAGGTCGACGCCCACGAACCCCAAAACGAAATCGCCAAGTTCCTCGGGATACAGCCCGATGTCGATGCCCGGCAGGAACGGGAACTCGATCTCCAGGCCGAGGGAGAACGGATGATGCCGTCCATCGTCCCAACCTTTGTAGTTGCGAACGATCCCGCGGTCCCGGCGGCGGCTCCAGTCGCTGTCCACATCGGTGAACTGATTGCCGTGGCGCACGTCCGTGATCACCTGCGAATAATAGACCACGCTGGCGCCGAGTTCCGTCCTCTCTTCGTGCAAGACGCCGAACGCCCGGCGGTCCATCCCGACCATGGTTCCGTCGAAACGCACCGCCCCGGCCTCCAGCAGGCGCGTGGCGCGAACGTGCAGCCCGGCGCTTGCGGGGTCCTTCGGCAATCCAATGCGCAATCGGACAAGGTCGGTCAGGTCCCAGGCGCGGTCGCGCAGGTAGTGGAGGACCGAAAAGTCCGCTCGCGCCGCGGGACAGACGGCCGTCAACAATGCCGCAACAACGAACCTGGCGATCCATGGACGCATGGCGAGACCTCCGGGCGAACAATCCAAGCGCGCCACCATAGGAACGGACGAGGGCGTCTGTCAATATGACAGAGACGCCAATCTCCCACCGTCCCCCGAACCGATCCACCGTTGTTCTCGCTCAGCCGAGACGAGACGAGCGCCTGTCCCGAGCGAAGCCGAGGGGCCAGCGAGTCGAGTCCTGCCCGGCATCAAGCCCCCCGCTCGGCCTTTCGCGCCTCCATCGCCAGGCGCGCCAGGCGGCTTTCCACAATCATGCACGCCGCCGCCGCGTCGATCCGTTTTCGCGCCTTGCGGCCACGCACTCCGGCTTCGGCCAGACGCTCGCGGGCCTGCTCCGTCGTCAAGCGCTCGTCCTCAAGAACGACTCGGATGTCCAGGAAGGTCTTTCGGAGCCAATGGGCGAACTCCTCGCTCAATCGCGCCGAGGCGCCGCGGCTGCCATCCATGTTGAACGGCAGGCCTACGACGAATTCCTGAATTTCATATTCCCGGACGAATCGAGAGATGTCCAAGCACAAGAGCCGCCATTGGCGGTTGCGCACCGGGAGGACGGCAAGCGGCTCTCCCTGCCCCAGCGCGGTGGAACGGGCCACGCCGATGCGCCGAAGCCCGACGTCAAACGCCAGCATTCGAGGAAAGGAAAATGAGCCAACCTCCATCTCGCCGCTCCGGGACAAATCTCCCACCCATCGTCCCGCATTCCACCCGCGGATGGAAAGGCAAAACGGCCCAGTGGCGCAGGCTTTCCCGCCTGCGCATGCCCGGCCAACAGACAACGCAACAACCACCGGCGGAAAAAGTCCGTTCCCCGACTCGATGGCCGCTATGCTTCTATGCCTTTGACTTTCCAACAGGCTTTCGGTCTAGGATTGCGGGTGTGGCGCGGTCGCGCGCGCGGGAAAGGCCGTTTGGCATGGAAGAGGGCGTCTCCATCGTCGTCCCCGTCTACCAGGGGGAGCGATGCATCCTCGAATGCATCGACAGCCTCCTCCGTCTCGACTATCCCGTCTCGCGCATGGAGATCATCGTCGTCGACAACAATTCCACCGACCGCACCGCGGAGCGGATTCGCAGCCGTCCCGTCCGCTACGTGTTGGAGGCCAAGCAGGGCGCCTGCCGCGCGCGCAACGCCGGCTGGCGCCGCGCCGCGTTCGGCTTGGTGGCCTTCACCGACGCCGACTGCGTCGCCGATCCCCAATGGCTCCGCGAACTCGTCAAGCATTTCGACGATCCGCGCGTCGGCGGCTGCGGCGGAAGGCTGGCGCCCATGCCCCCGACCACGATCGTCGAACAGTATGTCATCTACAAAGATATTCTTTCGCAGGAACGCGCGCTGAGGCCCAATCCGCTCTCGCCGCCGTTTCTCATCACCGCCAACGTCATGTATCGCAAGTCCGTCCTGGAGCAATTGGGGGGATTCGACGAGGTATTCACCGTCAACGGAGAAGACGCCGACCTGGCGTGGCGCGCCCAGTGGCAGGATTGGCGGATCGTCTTCGAGCCGGCGGCCGTGGTCCACCACAAGCACCGCTCCACGCTCAACGGGTTCTTGCGACAGGTTCGCTCCTATGGCGCCGGGACCTCATACCTCTTCTGGAAGCACCGCCGGCGCCTGGGCTTTCGAACACGCATCGTTCTTCAGCCCTATCAGGAGTTGCTCTCGTCCTTGTTTTGCATTCCATTCCGGTTGATCTTCAGCCGGGACACGTTTCATCGCTTCCTATCGGTCCTGGATTTCCTGGGCGCGCTGAATTTTCTGATTGGCAAGATCTCGGCAAGCCGCCGACTAGGCATCCGATTCTATTGACGTCCAGTCATGCGGAAAGGCTGTCCGTGGGCTCATGAGCGAATCCGACCAGGGTTTCGACATCATCTGCCTCAGTCATCTGAAATGGGAGCAAACCCTGTTTCAGCGGCCGCAGCAGATCATGCGGCGGCTGTCGCAACGCCATCGCATTATTTACATAGCCAATTGCTCGACGCGCGACTTCCTCCGCAGCGTCTATAAAGGCGATCACAAAGTGTACATCGGCCGCGACAGCCCGGCTTTGTTCTACGTGAACGTCCCGTATATCCCCTTTACCAAATACCTTCCGGCGCTTAATTGGATCGGCCTCTTCATCCAGGTGGTTGTAGCCAAATTCATGGCATGGCGCCTGCGGTTCAGGGATTCGTATCTATGGGTCTATCATCCCGGCTACGTGAAGCATGCCCGGCTGCTGCGCCACCGGAAGCTGATCTACGATTGCATGGATCTGTTTGTGGGTTTCGAATCAGCCACCGACGAGACCGCCCGGCTCGAGCAACGGCTGCTTAGAAAGGCCGCCATTGTTTTCACCGGCGGCCGCAGCCTCCAAAAGGCGACGGAAGGAGTCAACCCGCGCACCTATTGCTTCCCCAGCGGCGTCGAATTTGATCATTTCGCCAAGGCCGCACTTCCGGAAACGCCCATTCCCGAAGATATCCAGAGCATTAAACATCCCATATTGGGCTATTTCGGCGCGGTGGACGAACGTATCGACTACGCCTTGGTCAACTATATCTGCGAGAAGCGGCCGGATTGGTCGGTCGTGTTTCTCGGCCCCTTGATCAACTTTGATTTCCCTCCCGTCGATCAGCCGAACTTCCACTGGCTGGGTCGAAAAGAGTACGCTCTCCTGCCCAACTATCTTAAGGCCTTCGACGTCTGTCTCATGCCGTTTGTCATCAGCAAATTGACGTTGCACATCAGTCCGACCAAGACCCCGGAGTATCTCTCCGGCGGCAAGCCGGTCGTCTCCACCGCGATTCCTGACGTCATCGCCGACTACTCGGACTTGGTGCAGATTGCGGATAGCTACAAAGAGTTCATTGCCCGCGTGGACGAAGTCCTGCGCGACCCGCCGGCCGATCTCGATCGGCGCGTCCGCGAAAAGGCCCAGGCGCAGTCGTGGGATTCCATCGCGGAAAACATGGAACGCCTCGTGCGGGAGTTGCCATGAACGGCTCCCTGGAACACGACCTCCCTTTTATCACCGCCGCCGTTGTGAATTGGAACGGCCTCAAGCACCTGCCCGGCTGCCTGGACTCGCTGCGCGGGCAACAGGGCGTCCGACTGGAGATCCTCCTCATCGACAACGCGTCCAGCGACGGCTCCGCGGACTGGGCGCGCGCGAACTATCCCGATATCATTCTGATGGAGAATCGCGCAAATCGCGGCTACGCCGGCGCGCTCAACCAAGCGGCGGACAGGATGCGGGGCGATTTCCTGCTCGCGCTCAACACCGACATCCGCATGCAACCCACCTTCCTCGCCGAACTGGCGTGCTGCATCCGCGATCACGCCGCCGAGCGATGCGGCTACGCGATGGGCAAGGCGCGCTTCATGACCGAGGACGGCCGGCCGACGCCGCGGCTGTATTCCACGGGCCACCTGTTCGCCCGCAACCGGCTGGTCTACAATCGCGGAAACGGCCAGATCGACCGCGGCCAATACGACCGCGAAGAACGCGTCCCCGGCGCGAACGCCGCCGCCGCCCTGTTCCGCCGCGACGTGTTGGAGGATTTACGGACTGAGGTGGGCGTGTTCGACGAGTTGTTCTTTCTGTATGGGAATGATGTGGATTTCGACTGGCTGGCGGCATATCGCGGCTGGGCGGCGTATTACTGTCCAACGGCGGTATGTTACCATGTCGGCGAAGCCTCAAGCCACATTAGCCGGAAAGGCTTCGACGCGCCGTTTGTCAACGCGCGCTTTCTAATGATGATCAAAAACGACCGGCCGTTGGATGTGTTGCTGGACCTGCCGTTCATCATGAGGCGCAACATCGCCGATCTGGCGCCTAAGTTAGTTCGAAACCCCTGGTTGCTGTGGGCGATTCCGACGCATTTGGCGCGGAGCCTCGGCCCTGCCCTGCGCAGCCGCTGGAAGACGCGCCAGCTGCGCCGCAATTCAGCGACCGACATCCGGGAATGGATGCGCTGGTCGACGCGCCTGCTCCGCGAATCCTCGCGATTCAATTGATATGTCCTTTTTGCCCCCTATGTCCCTTGCGTCCCTTATCTGCGGCGCGCCCACGCGCCCGCGCCGAGTTCTGTACCGCGCCGCGGTCATCCTCTTGCTTTGTGGCGGCTTGGCGTTGCGTCTGGCGGCGTTGAACCGGCCATTCTGGATGGACGAAAGCTTCTCCGCCGCGCTCGCTACGCAGCCCCGGGCAAAGATACTATTCGTCTGTGCGAAGGATGTGCACCCGCCTTTATACTACTTGGCCTTGCGCGCGTGGAATGCCGTGTGCCGCTTGGCATTGCGCTGTCCGGAACCCGCGGAAACGTGGACGCTCCTCGATTTCAATGTCGCGCAAATCGAGACGGCAGGCGTGTTCGATTGGGAAAGCGATGGGGGAGGGCGCCTTCACACTCTGGGCATCTTCCCGAGCGAGGCGCTGGAATGGAGTTGCGCGCCTCTGGCGCCGTTAATGGGGCTGCGCCTTCTCAGTGTTGCGTTCGGGCTGGGCGCGGCGGTCTTAACTTGGAGACTCGGACGCCGCCTCGCGCCGGACCGCCCTGCTTTCGCGCTGGTAGCGTTGGCCCTATGGATGGCGAGCGGTTACACGCTCACGTGGGACACGGTTATTCGTTCTTACGGCGCTTCGGCGCTGGCCGTGGTTGGACTTGCCTTGGCCGGGCTTTGGACGGCTGGGACCGGCCGATGGCGGATTGGCGGTCCGCTCATCGCTGCGCTGGTCGCCGCGGCGTTCCTGACGAACTATGTATCCATGCTTCAATTTCCCGGTATCGCATTCGCTATATGGCTGTGGGGCGGGGCAAGCCGCCGCGAAGGCGCGCGCACGGCAGTAGCTTTCCTGGGTGGCGGAGTCATCATTCTGGCGTTCTGGGGCCGGTCGTTCTTTCACCAGACAGCAAGAGTCCCGACCGAGCCATTGTTCCATGAGCCGCTGAGCGCCGCGCTCTCATACCACTTCGATCACATTTGTCAGTATTACTGGAGCCTGCTGTTCGCGGATGGAGTATGGAAGTGGCTGGCGTGGAGTGGCGCGGAGAACGCCACGCTCGACCCACTCAGCTCTCTCAGCCCGGAGACGCCTCTCCTGGCTATCGCCTATCTCATCGCCTTTGCCGTGTATGCCTCCGCGATCGCCGTCAATCTATGGGATCTCATCAAACGGCCCAACCGCGCGCTGGCGATCCTGGCCATGCTCGCCTTCCTGCCGGGCTGTTATTATGTGATGGCGAATATCGCCGTTCCACATTCCTTACGCCTGCACGGGCGTCATCTGTACATTGCCGCGCCCTTCTTTTACCTATTCCTCGCGCGGGGATGGTGTTCGCTTTGGGAGAAGGTAACGGCAAAATGGAAACAGAGGCGAGACATTCCACCACAGCAGACGAGACGAGCGTAAGCGAGTTCAGTCGCGCTTCCCCGCCGCACGGGGATGAAGCGATTTGCCCGCCTCCATTAACCTCGGGGCGGGGAGATCGTCTTGGGGCGATTCTTCGGCGAGGCCGGTCCCCCGCCCTTGCGGCTTCCCCCCGGGCCCGGGATGGCAGCCGGGGTCTGCATGCTCTTCCTAAGCTCCTCGATGATTGGGCCGCACCCCGGCCGCTGCTTCTTGACTTCGTTCAGAACTCGAACGCAGTCGTCGGGAAAAGCGCGAGCCAATACCCCATTCATTGCATGCAATTCTCTATCGTAAGCTTCCTTCTCCAGATCCGACGCCGTCGCCGGGCTTGCCATGTCCAAAGATTTAACGATCATGCCGGCCAGCTCAAGGACCTGGCTCTCGTTTAGATGCTTCGGGTTCTCTTGGTCCAACGTGCCGATGCGGTTTCTGACTTTGCGCAAGCCCTTAATGGCCTCGTCCATGCTGGGAGAGAGCGACTTGCCAAACAACGAGACGACGGCGCCGGCGGGCGACGGCGCCGGAAGGAGCGCGGGCGGAGGCGCGGGCGCGGACTCCTCGGTGGGGGCAGGCGCCGGGACGGCGGCGGCCTCCGGCGTATCGATCGGCGTGTCGGTCGGCGTTGGGGGCGGGCCAGGCGTTTCCGCCGGCGTAACCAACGGCGTCGCGCCCGGGGTCGATTGCGAACCAGGCGTCGCCGTCGCCATGCCCGGCGCCGGAGTCTCCTTTCGCCCGCCGCCGAAGCGCGTTTGCGGCATCCACACCAGGATCAGCGCCACTCCCGCCAACAGCGCCGCCAGCGTGGCCCAGCGCCGCGCCCCGAAGACGCGCGGCGGCGCGCCGGGGATCGCCGATTCGCCGGATGCCGGGATGGACAGCCGTCCCGTGTCGCCCGCCGATCCCAGCGGATAGCCCGACGCGACAACCCGCGGCGGCGCGCTCTCCGCGAGCGCGAACTCGAGCATGTCTGATCCCGCCGCGACCGGAGCCGCCGGCTTTGCCACGGCCGTCTCGAGCGCGGCCGCGAACTCCTCGCCCGTCTGAAACCGATCGTTGGGGCTCTTGGCCATCGCGCGCAGAATCGCCCATTCCAACGCCGGCGGGAGATCCTGGACCTTCTCCGTCGGGGGCGGAGGCGGCTCCTGCATGTGTTTCAGCGCGATGGTGAACGGGCTGGCGCCGTCGAACGGCAACTCCCCCGTGGCGC
>JAPLSS010000288.1 GCA_026398515.1 Candidatus Sumerlaeota bacterium
CGGCGTTGTTCGGGTGCGCGTGGCGGCTCGATCCGGCGTTCATCGGCCTCGCGGCGCAGATCGAGTTGTCCACTCACATCTGGGAGTTGGCGCTGCTGGCGCTGCCGATGACGCTGATCATCATCACCGGCGGCATCGACCTGTCGGTGGGCTCGGCGATGGCGCTGTCGGCGGTGGCGTTGGGGATGAGTTTTCGGGCGGGCGCGCCTCCGTTCGCGGCGGCGGCGCTGGCGCTGCTGGCCGGCGCCGGATGCGGCGCGCTCAACGGCTGGTTCATCGCCTCCGTGCGCGTGCACCCGCTCATCGTCACGTTGGCCACTCTGGCGGCGTTTCGCGGCATGGCGGAGGGGGTCAGCGAAGCCGCGCCGATCTCTGGATTCCCGGACGGTTTCACGGGAACCTTGGCCGGAAGCGTGATGGGCGCGCCGGTTCCCGCCCTGCTGTTTCTGCTGTTTGCCCTGGCGGCGGCGCTGGTCCTGACGAAGACGCCGTTCGGGCGAAGCCTCTATGCCATCGGCCACAATGAAACGGCGGCGCGGTTCTCGGGCCTCTCCGTCGACCGCATCAAATGGCGGATCTACACGCTGTCCGGCGCGATGGCGGGCCTGGCGGCCATCCTGTACGTGGCGCGGCGCAACACGGCCAAGGCCGACATCGGGGCGAACATGGAATTGGAGGTCATCACCGCGGTCGTGTTGGGCGGCGCGAGCATTTTCGGCGGACGCGGCAACATCGTGGGGACCCTGCTGGGCGTGCTCCTGATTCACGAAACGCGCGAGTTCATCACCTGGCATTGGGCCCGGAACGAGTGGAACGCCATCGTCATCGGCGCGCTGTTGATCGCCTCGGTGTTGCTGCACCGGCTGCTGTCGCCGAAGGGACGGGAAGAGTAGGCCCGCCTTGCCCCTCGGCTCCGCTCGGGAACTGCGTCCGAGGCGGGCATTGACGGGGTGGACGGAATGGACGGCATGGCGTATTTTGCTGTAGAAAAGGGCATACGAAATCGCGTGTCATTGCCACATCGAATCCCCTACGGAGGTTCCGCCATGCGTCTTCTCATTCGCTCCCTGTTCGTCTCGACTGCTTTTCTAAGCGTCATTCAGTTTCCCGCGCGCGCCGCGGAAACGGCGCAGAGCGCCGCCGGCGGCAAGAAGATCGCCGTGTGCCTCTTGCCGAAGAAGAAAGGCCTCCCCTATTTCACCAGCTGCGCCGACGGCGCCAAGGAAGCCGCGCAGGAGTTGGGCGACGTCGACTTGACCTACGACGGCCCGACCGACGGCTCGCCGGAAAAGGCCGCGTCGATGATCGAGGGCTGGACTCTCAAAGGCGTCGACGTGATCGCCGTCTCGCCGAACGATCCCGACGTGTTGGCCCCGGCGATGAAGAAGGCGCGCGCCAAGGGCATCCACGTGATCACCTGGGACGCCGACGGGGCCAAGGACACGCGGGAGTTCATGGTCAACCAGGCCACGCCGCGCGACATCGGCTACGGGCTGGTCGACACCATGGCCAAGGACCTCGGCGGCGCGCAGGCCCACGGCGACGTGGCGATCATCACCGCGGCGTTGACGGCGGCCAACCAGAACGAGTGGATGAAATACATGAAGGAGCGCCTGCCCGCCTATCCGGGACTAACCCTGGCGGCGGTCAAGCCATCGCTGGAGGATCAGAAGCTGGCGTTCCAGGTGGCGCAGGATTTGATGAAAGCCTACCCGAACCTGAAGGGGTTGTTCGGCATCAGTTCGGTGGCGTTCCCCGGCGCGGCCGAGGCGGTCAAGCAGGCCGGCAAGGCGGGCCAGGTGTTGATCACCGGCCTGTCGACGCCGAACGACATGCGGCAATACGTCAAGGACGGCACGGTCAAGTCGGTCCTCCTGTGGAACACGCGCGACCTGGGCTACCTGACCATCCGCGTGGCGCACGCGCTGGCCAAGGGCGAGCTGAAGCCGGGGGCGACGACCTTCGCCGCCGGCCGCCTGGGCGAGAGGAAAGTCGACGGCGACAACGTGCTGCTCGGCGATCTGTTGATCTTCACCAAGGAGAATATTGATCAGTATGATTTCTGAGCAGCGTGGCCGCCTTTACGATTCAGGGAGTGTAGCCGACGCACAAGGCCACCGCCGCGGCGAGGGAGGAGTGGCGTCATTCGGCGAGGTCCTCGTCCGCGAAGGCTTCGAAGTCGGTCAATTCCGGATTGTCTCGATAGGCTTGGGCCGCGCGAACCACGGAAGCGGCGAGGATCCGCTCACGCTCTCTCGGCGGCCGCTTCATAAGCTCCGACGGGCGGGGTCGAAGCTTGGCGCGATAGACTTGGCGCCTGTCGGCTCGCTTTTCGACCTTGGCCAACCGCGCCATGTCTTCTGCCGATACGAGGAACGCAACTTGTTTGCCTCGTTCCGTCAGCGCGATGCGCTCGCCGGTGCGGGAAATCCGAGCCAGAGTTTCTGCGAGCTGGTCTTGAGCCTTTGCGATGGTAAGACGGGTCATGGCACAACTCTCCCTCACAAGCGCCCTTTTCTGAGATGAGTATGGCAACCCTCGCGGCGGCGCGACAAGAGAAAAGAGCCAAGGATCCCACGCCGTGACGTAAAGTGTCTGCCGCTTTGACTCTGCCGGAAGCGCGGCCTATCGTTCAGTCCATGCGGAATGGTTTCTCTCCTGGGAATTCCCGGCAAGGGTTTTTCATGGCGCCATGACTCTCTCCCACTACGTGATCCGCAGCGCGTTGCGCAACCGACGCCGCACGGCATTGACCGTCCTGAGCGTGGGATTCTCGTTGTTTCTTCTCATCGTTCTTTGGACGGTGCTGGGGCTGTTGAGGGACCCGTCGCCGAACGAGGACGCGGACCTGCGCCTGGCCGTGCGGCGGGCGACCTCGCTGGCCGATTGCATGCCCTTCGCCTACCTGGAGAAACTCAGACAGGTCCCCCACGTCAAGCGCGCGCTGCCGTTTGTATGGTTCGGCGGCTACTACCTCGAACCGCGCAACTTTTTCCCCAGCTTCGCCTCCGATCCGGGTCCGTTCTGGGGCATGTTTCCGGCGGTGAAGACAAGCGACGAAGCGAAACGCGCGTTCGCCGAAGAGAAAATGGCGGCCATCGCCGGCCGGGAGTTGGCGGATCGATACGGGTGGAACGTCGGCGATCGCGTCACGTTGACGGGGACGATCTATCCGGTCGATCTGGATTTCCACATCGTCGGCATCTACGAATCGGATGTCCAGCAGCGCGCGTTCTATTTCCGCTATGACTGCCTCGACGAAGCGCTGGGCGGGCCGGGTCTGGTCAGCGCCTTCTGGCTTCAGGCCGATTCGGCGGACTCCATTCCGGAGATCATGGACACGGTCGACGCGATGTTCCACAACTCGCCGGCGGAAACCCGGACCGAGACCGAGAAGGCGTTCGTGCTGGGGTTTGTCTCCATGCTGGGCAACGTGCGACTGGTCGTCGCGTCGGTGGCCAGCGTGGTCGTGTTTTCGATTCTCCTGGTCGCTTACGCCACCATGGCGATGAGCATCCGCGAACGCCAGGGCGAAATCGCCATCCTGAAGGCGCTGGGCTATCGGCGCCGTACGCTGTTTGCGCTTCTCGTGAGCGAGGGCGTGTTTCTGGCGCTGCTCGGCGGGGCGTGGGCGGCGTTGGCGGCGATGGCCCTGGGCGCGGCGGATGTCTACGCGCTGACGCACGGGTTTCTGGAGCGATTCGCGCCGACGCCGCTGACGTATGGCATGACTTTCCTGACCGGCGCGCTCATCGGCGCGCTGGCGGGATTGCCGTCGGCGCTGAGGGTCTCGCGCATATCCGTGGTGGAAGCCATTCGTCGAGCGGAGGGCTGACGGCGCGCTACGAGCTGGAACGGCGTTCGGCGAATTCCCGGGCTTGGTGCACGAATGCCTCGAGGCGGATGCGGTTGTTGAGCGTCTGCTGGCCGGCGTAGACCAGGTTCAGCACCGGCACGTCCGCGTGGTCCTCGCGCAATCGCTTGAAGAGCGCCGAACACACCGTCCCCGGCATGCAGGTGAACGGCATGGCGTTGACGATGCCGCCGACGCCGAGGCGCCGGACCATCTCCACCGACTTGCCGATGGTCAGGATCGCCTCGCCTTGCAGGCTGGAATCCAAATACGGCGCGGCGAATTCGAACAGCTCTTCGGGCGGGGAATCGGGCTTCCGTTCGAACGCGGCGTAGATGCGGCGCTCGTCGCGGCGCATGACGAGACTGCCCACGGAGTCGACGGCCATTTTCCGGTACTGCCGTCGCGTCCAATGCCGGCGCACGCGGACCAGGCGGATATAGCGCAGCATCTCGCTGAACGGAGTCGCGACCACCTCGCCGCCGAGGGCTTCGATGGTTCGGTGCAGGTCATCGTTGGCGAAGGAGTTCGCCCGCACGTAGATTTCGCCGACCACCCCGATGCGCGGTCGTCGCTCCGCGGCCCGCCGGGCGATCGCGGCCCGCTCGCGCGCCAATTGCGGCAACAACGGCCAGAAGGAGCGCGGGCCGGCTTCGACCGCCCCGGCCACGCGGCGCACCGCCTCGGCGAACCACGCGTCGGCCTCGCCCGCGCGCCGCTCGTAGGGCCGCGTTTCCAGAAGCAGCTTCTCCAGCACGTCGATGGCCACGGCGCCTTGGAACGTGCGGCGCTCGCAATCCGGCCCCAACTCCCCCAGCGCCACGTCGAATTCGCTGTCATACTCCAGCGAGTAGATCGGCACGTCGTCCGGGCGGACTCCTCGTCGCTCATCGCCATGACCACGGCGTCGCGCCCCTTGGCTCGCATCGCGGCGGCGAGCGCCTGGGCCTGCGGCGCCATGTTCGAAATGTAGATGCGGCGATGGTCGGTGAAGACCCGCGGCGCGCGCTCCGGCGACGACGCGTCGGCGCGCCCGGCCTTTCGCGTGTAGTTCTCCAGCGTGTCGAGAAACGCCTCGCACCGAGTGATCAGCCCGGCGTCGGCGCTGTGCTCATCGATCTCCAACTGCAGAAACGGCCGTCCCGCCATCTCGTCGCGGAAGTATTGCGTGAGAAACGAATCGGGGCCGCAGCCGAAATTCGTCACGTAGACCCCGAACAGGTTCGCCTGGCGCCGAATGAACTTCGCCGCCTTCATGATGCGCTGTCCGTGGCGCCAATAGAGGCGGCGCCAGCGCGGCGGCAAAGGCGCGTCGCTCAGCGGCAGCATGTCCAAGGGAATCGGCAACGCGCCCAGGATGCGAATCTTGCGCGGCAGGTCGAGGTTGGCGCCGAGATCGCATCCGTTGTACGGCCGCGCCACGACCGCCAACGCCAGCCGGTCCCCACCTACTTGGGCCAGGGCCTCGCGTCCGCGCCGCTCCAGCGCCTCCTGGAACGCCGCTTGAGCCGCTTCGGCCCGCTCCAAGGCGCGGCGGATCTCGCGGGGATTCGACTTCAACAGATCGCCGCTCCGCGCGAGCGTCTTCGCCAGGTGCTCCCGGCCCCATTGCATGTGAAGCGGCGGGCTGAGGACGCGAACGCCCCGGCTCTCCAAATCCAGCGACGAGCGCGCGATATAGGGAAACGCCTGGATCAGAGGGCAGTGGAAGGCCGTGCGGTCGTTCGGGCCGAAGTCCTCGTTGCCCGAGTCGATCAGGCTCGGCAGAAAGAGGAAGTCCGGCCGCTGCTCCAGCAGATCCAGCAAGTGCCCGTGGGCGACCTTCACCGGGAAGCAGGTTTCCGCCGCAACGTGTTCGACGCCCTTGTCGGCGGTGAGTTTCGTCGTCGGATGCGACAAGACAACCTCGAACCCGAGGCTTTCAAAGAACGTCCGCCAGAACGGCAGGAACTCGTAGAAGGCCAACGCCAGCGGAATGCCCACGCGGCCCTTGGCCTTGGGAACGCCCGCCGTCAGGTCCTTCCCGGCTTCCAGCAGGAGCGCCTGGCGTTCGGCAAACAAATCCGGCAGGTCGCTGGAGGCCTTTGCATGCCGCTCCACGTCGTATTTCTCGCAGCGGCTCCCGTAATACAGGGGCTTCTCTCCGTCGAGGCGGACTTCGCGGATTTCGCACAGGTTGTCGCAGGAGCGGCAGACGAACGTGCGCACGTTGTACTTCCGGCGGCTGAAATCGAAGCCGCGAAAGCGCGACGCGCCGGCGGCCCTCTCGCGGGCCAGCATGGCGACCCCAATGGCGCCGGTCACTTCGTGATGCGGCGTCACCATGATCTCCTTGCCGGTCACGGCGCGAAAGGCCGCCACCACCGCTTGGTTGAACGCCGTCCCGCCCTGGAAGACGATGCGCTCCCCGATGCGGCGGTCGCCGACCACGCGGTTCAAGTAATTATGGACGATGGAGTAGGCGAGGCCGGCTAGAAGGTCCGGCGTCCCGGCGCCCTGTTGCTGGTGGTGGATCAAGTCGGATTCCATGAACACCGTGCAGCGGTCGCCCAGCCCGGCCGGCCGCGGCGCATCCAGGGCCAGCGCGCTGAACTCGCGTTTCAGGTCCACGTTCAGGCGCTCGGCCTGCTCTTCGAGAAACGATCCGGTGCCGGCGGCGCAGGCGCGGTTCATCTCGAAATCGCACACGGTCCCGTGGTCGAGGCGGATGAACTTGGAGTCCTGGCCGCCGATCTCGAACACCGTGTCCACGTCCGGCGCGAAGAAGGCCGCCGCGGTCGCCTGCGCGGTGATCTCGTTGCGGATCACGTCGGCGCCGACGAGGCGGCCGATCAGGTGGCGCCCAGAGCCGGTCGCGCCCGCGCCCTCTACTTCGATCCGGTCGCCGATCTCCGCGCCGATCTCTTCCAGCCCGCGCCGCACGGCCTCGATCGGCCGGCCCGCCGTCGGCAAGTAGCGCTTGGCCAGCACGTGGTTGTGGCGATCGAGCACGACCACGTTGGTGCTGATCGAGCCGACGTCGATGCCGACCCAGACTTCGATGCGCTGACCATTCCGCGGCCGTGGCGCCATCGGGGCCGGCGCGCGCGCGGCGGGGAGATGCGCCCGCAGCCGCCCGCCGCCCTCCCGCTCCTCTCCGCCCGCCTGAGCAAGACGCGCTTCCAGCGCTTCGACGCCGTGAAACGCCGTGCGCCCCAACGTCCGGCGGACGTGCTGAACCGCGCCGATCGCGCCCGCCGAGCGGTGATGCGGCGGAACGCGCAGTTCGCCCGGCGCGAGATTCAGGACTTTCTCAAACGCCATGACCATGCCGGCGTTCGACGCCACGCCGCCGAGGAAGGCGATGGGGCGAAGAAACTCCTTGCCCTTGCCGACAGTCGACTTGAAGCCGCGCGCCAGCGCCAGGCACAACCCCGCGATGATGTCGTGCACCGGCGTGGCGATCTGCTGCAAGTGGATCATGTCCGACTTGGCGAAGACGCTGCAGCGCCCGGCGATCCGCGGAGGGATCTCCGACAAAAGCGCCAGCCGTCCAAACTCCTCTTCGATGGCCACGCCGAGCCGCGTCGCCTGCTGATCGAGAAAGGACCCGGTGCCGGCCGCGCACACGGAGTTCATGGAGAAGTCGACGAGCGCGGGGCAATGGCCGCCGTCCGCTTCCGCGAACAGGAGCAGCTTTGAGTCCTGGCCGCCGATGTCGATAGCCGTCCGAATCCCCGCGGCGATTTCCGGAATCCCTACGCTCAGCGCGATGATTTCGTTGACGAAACAGCCGCCCAGGGCCTCGGCCAGCGCCTCGCCGCCGCCGCCGGTCGTGGCGACTCCAAGAACTCGCGCGTTTTCGATTCGACTCAACAGGTCTCGCAAGGCGACCGACGCGGTTTCCAGGGGGCGGCCATTGGCGCGGCGGCAGTCCTCTTCCGCGACGCGCCCGTCCGGCGCCATGGCCACCGCCTTGAGAAACACGCTGCCGACGTCAAAACCGAGAAAGACCCCTTCGGACATCCGCGCCACTCCACTCGCAGAGACAACACTCCCCGTTCATCCGGCCGTCCGTCGCCTCGTGAAGCGGAGGGAAAACAACGGCGAGATCCCTGAGGAACCGCACTGGAACGGCGGAATAATAGACTGCGCAACTCGCCTATGTCAAGCCGTTGAAACGCAGGCGCGTTCCGCCACAAGGGTCTGCCGCGCACGCGGGTCCCGTGAGGACGCCGCCCCGTCCTCCAGGGACGAGGCGACGAGGTTTACGGATTGCGGGCGAACCGGGCGATGTCGCCCATCAGCTGGATCGGCTCGAACGGCTTGGGGATGACTTTGTTGGCGCCGGCGGCGACGGCCTTCTCGATCAGCTCGGGAATCTCGGCGGTCAGCACCAAAATGGGGATTTTCGCGTCGTGGTCGGCGCGGCAGAAGCGGATGAAATCCACCCCGTTCATCACCGGCATGTCCAGGTCGGTCAAGACCAGATGGAACGGGCCCTGGGCCTGGAGCGCGTCCAAGCCTTCGCGCCCATTGCCGGCGCAGACGACCTCATAGCCGCCGAACTCCAGCGTCATCCGCACGATTTCCTGGATTTCGCAGGAATCCTCGACAACCAGAATGCGCGCGGCCATGTCTACCTCTCCTTCTTGGCCTGGGGCGCGATGCTCTGCCTGTCCCGAGCGGCGCCGGGGGGCCGGACCGGCTCATCGAAATACCGGCCGAGCAACGCGATGAGTTTTTCGGTCT
This sequence comes from Candidatus Sumerlaeota bacterium, assembly GCA_026398515.1. GTDB lineage: Bacteria > Sumerlaeota > Sumerlaeia > JAPLSS01 > JAPLSS01 > JAPLSS01. Next base: position 8,585 of record JAPLSS010000288.1, read on the forward strand.
GACCGGACACGTTTTGGAGGACCTGCGCGCGCCGCGCCGGCTCCATTCCGGGGTCTTTGGCCAGATGGAGGAAATCGCGGATGAAGTAGAGCGGCTGGAACACGTTCTCGATTTGGGCTTTGCGCTTCCCCAGCGGGGCGCCCGCCAGCACGCCCGACAGGCCGATGAACCGCTCGCTCACCTCCAGGCCCTTCGGCGTGTGGTAAATCGAACGCAGATCGCCTTCGGCCAGCGCGCCGCGATGCTTGAGGACCGAGACGACCTTCTCCAACCGGCTTTCGATTTCCACGAGGCCCAGGTAGACGATCGTGTCGGCCATTTCGGCCCATTCGATTTCCGACAGCGGGTTGCGCCCCGCGGCCCGCGCCAGGCGCTCGGTGTAGAGGGTGGTGGCGCTGCGGGAGCGCAGCCGGCGAAGGAGCCACAGCGCCGCTTCCTGGCGCGCCCCCTCGTCCTCGATGCCGAAGACCAGGTCGCTTATGCTGTCGACAGCCACGCGCCGCACGCCCTGGTCGTCGATGGCGCGCTCGGCGGCCTGGCCGATCTTCTCGATGGGCTCCAGTCCCGGCGTGCACTCGAGGAACGCCAGCCGCCCGCTTTCGCGCGCGGCGCGCAGCCCGGGGTCCATGCTCATTTTGTCGAAGGCGCGCAGAAGATCGCCGGCGCGCTCCTGCGTCGTGATCCACAGGCCCGGCGCCGCCGCCTGGGCGCCGGCCATCAGGAAGTGCGCCGCCACGGTCGTCTTGAACGTGCCGGAGAGGCCGGCGACCAGGATGCTCGATCCCGGGATGAACCCGCCGCCGAGCAGCGCGTCCAATCCCAGGATGCCCGAGGGGAGGAAGGAGGATTCGTCCGCCGCCCCCGCGTCGTCCGTGGGGTAGCGGTGAGGATAGACGACGATGCCTTGGTCGTTGAACTCAAAGGGGTGCGCGCCGCCGACGTGGCCGTAGCCGCGGGTCTTGAGGATCGACAGGCCGCGCCGCGCCGCGCGCCTGCCGCCGCCGGTCTCGTAGGAAAGTTGTAGGACGGTGTCAACTAGGTAAGCGTCGAGGTCCGTCGCGCCGTCTTCGCGCGTCAACTCGGAGGTCAGGATCGGCGTCAGGCCCATAACAGGGCGCGCGCCTGCTCGCCGGTGTAAAGTGGTCGCAAGTGGCTGATCGAGTCGATGAGGATGCGCCGCGCGCCGGTTTCCGACACCCAGTCGTCGATGGCGGCCAGCAGGCGGTTCTCCTGGCGCCCGGGCTGTTCGAGAATCTCGTGCGGCTTGACAAACAGGATGCGCAGGCGGTTCGCCCCGGCCAGCGCCTCCAGGTCCCAGCCGAACCCGCGCGCGTCGGCGTAGAGGTGTTGGGGCAGCTGTTCGAAGGTCAGCAGGATGCCGGGTTCGTCGAATCGCGCGGCCCCGGCCACCAGCATCTGCAGGCCGAGCGTCGTCTTGCCCGATCCCGGCGCGCCCTTGAGCAGCAGCGAACGCCCGGCCAGCAGCCCGCCGCCGAGCAGGTCGTCCAGCCCCGGAACGCCGGTCTTCATACGCATGGCGGTAGGAGAGGAATCAGCCAATGATGCCTCCTCGGTCGGAACTCGACAGTTTGCCTTTCACGTAGCGGTGGAAGGCGAATTCGTCCTCGACGTTCAACAGCGCTTCGGCCTCGTCGATCATCTCCTCGCGCACCAGGTCGGCCAGATGCTGATCGAAGAGCATCATGCCGTCCCGGCGCTCGCGGATCACCGTGCCGATGGACGGAATCTGGTTCTCCAGGAGGAGTTTCGCGATGGTCACGTTGACGATCATGATCTCCAGCGCGGCCACGCGGCCTTTCCCGCCCTTGCGCCGCAGGAGGCGCTGGCTGATCGTCGCCCGCAGGTTGTGCGCCAGCTGCTCGCGCAGCAGGCCGTGCTCGACCTCCTCGAATTCGGCGAGGATGCGGTTGACGGTGTGCAAGGCGTTGCTGGTGTGCATGGTGGAGAAGACGTAGTGGCCGGTCTCGGCGGCGCGCAACGCGGTGGAGATCGTCTCCGGGTCGCGCATCTCGCCGATGAGGATCACGTCGGGGTCCTGGCGCAGCGCCTGCACCAGCCCCGGGCGGAAGCCTTCGACGTCGCGGCCGACCTCGCGCTGGCTGACCACCGAGCGGGCGTTGGCGTGCACCAGTTCGATGGGGTCTTCGATGGTGATGATGCAGCGGCTGTCGGCCTGGTTGATCTCGTTGAGGATGGCGCCGAGGGTGGTCGACTTGCCGCTGCCGGTCACGCCGGTCACCAACGTCAGGCCCCTCTGCCAGCCGGCGATGGTCTTGAACACCGGGGGCAGCCCCAAGTCGTCGAGGGTGGCGATCTTGATCTTGATGAGGCGCATGACGAGGCGCAGGTGGTCGCGCTCGTAGTAGGCCGAGACACGGAAGCGCATGCGGTCGTCGGGCTGCCAGGCGAAGTCGGAGCAGCGGCGCGTCTTCAGATGCTCAGCGACGTAGGAGGGCATGATCTGCGAGAGGATCTGCTCGAGATCCTCCTTGCCCGTCGTCGCGCCCTGGACGGGCCGCATGATGCCGTCGACGCGGAAGAAGATCGGGCTGTCTTGCACGAGGTGCAGGTCCGAGGCGTTGTGCCGATAGGCCCCGTCCACCAAACTCAGCAAGTTGATCGCCACGACGGGTCGTCTCCAGGGACTTTGGGATCGCCGATTGTCGATTGCGGAGTGCGGAATGCGGAATGACAACCAGCCGCCAACAATGACAGATTGTCTATTCAAGGCCCTTGGATGCGAATGCGGCCCTTCTTGCGGTTCGCATTCCGCATTCCGCACTCCGCATTCGGGCCCGATGCGCGCCGACACGCACGCTATCGCTGCGTCCGCCTACTTCGCGATTTCCTCCTGCCGGTTCTGGACGTAGGCGTCGCGCACGGCCACGTACGGTTTGACCGCCATCGAGCGCACCGACTCGTACGGGTTCAGCCCCAGCGACTCGTCGTTGATCTGTTCGAACAGGCTGACTCCGGGCAGATACATCAACGGGTCCAACGCAATGTCCAGGATCACGCCGAACGTCCCGCGAACCGAAGACGGGCCGAGGAACGGCCAAGTCAGGTAGCACCCCGTTCCGACGTGCCAGACCGCCAGCGTCTGATCAAAGTCCTCTCGGTGCTCCTTCCAATGGAAGACCGAGACCGAGGGGTTCCAGAACCCCAGGACGCCCATCGTCGAATCGACCAGGAACCGCCCGAACTCCTTGCCCGACGCGGCGCACTTACCCTGAAACGCGCAATTGAGCGAGCGGACCAGGACCCCCAGGTTGTTGGTGAAGTTCCAGATGCCGACGCGCGTCGGCCGCGGAAGGAGGAAGCCATAGCCCTTCGCTACAGGCTTCAGGAACCAGAAGAACATCTTGTCGTTGAAATGAAACCAGATCGTGTTCCAGGGCCGCAATGGATCGGAGATCGGCTTGTGCTCGGGGGCGGCTTCTTTTTCCTCGTATTCGCGGAGCAGGTCCTCGGTTTGCGCGGCCGCCTCGGACGCCTTCTCACCCGTTACACCTTCCCCACCCTTCTCACCCGTTGTTTCCCGCGACGCCGGCTGCCCGCGCGTCTCCGCGGCTTCTTCGGCGGGGGCCGGTTGCGGGGCTTTCTTGCCGGTCTTTTTCTTCTTGTCTTTGGGCGCGCTCGTCTGCTCCGGCGGCGGCCCCGGGGTCAACGTCACAAAGCGCACGGAGGCGTCGCGCGCGTGAAGGCGAACGCTCGCGCCGCCGTCCGCCGCCGGCAGGACCAAGGACCACGAGGCGAACGCCAGGGCGAGCGAAACGGCTCTACGACTGTTTCTCATTCTCGGCGACCTTCTTCTCGATGCGTTCGAGGAATTTGTCGGGTGAATCGTTCACCAGCATCTCGCGGAACTGGGTGCGGTAGTTCTGCACCAGGCTGACGCCTTCGACCTTCACATCGTAAAAGGTCCAGATGTCGCCATCCTTGGCCAGGCTGTAGTCGACCGGATAGCGCTGCGTGTCGGTGATGACCCTCGTCGCCACCACGGCGCGCGTGTCGTCGTCCCGGGTGGTCTTGAGGATCTCCACCTTCTCGTCGGTGTATTCCTCGATGCGCTTGATGTAAGTCGAAAATAGGAGGCGCGAGAACAGATCGATGAACTTCTTGTACTGCTCCTCGGAGAACCGGCTCCTGAAGTTCGCCAGCGTGAGGGTGGCCATGCGGTCCATGTTGGCCACGCCCAGGAGGGTATGGCGTATCTCTTCCCGCAAGGCCTGGCGTTTGGACGAGTCTTTGAAGTCGGGCTTGTGAAGTATGGCCAGAATCCGGTCGACGGTGTCGCGAACCAGGGTCTCGGGGTCCTTGGCGGCGTCCTCGGACGGCTTGGCCTCGACGGCGGGCTGGGACTGGGCCGCCGGTTCGGATTCCCCGGCCGCCTGCCCCGAGCCTACCGAGGGGGCGCGCGTGGCCGGCGACGCCAGAAGGATGAAAGCCAGACCCAATCGACTCACAGCGCGGACCATGTTGCAGCATCTCCTTCGTACGATCGAATCCCTCGTGAGTATGGAGTCCCGCCTTTAGGCGGAATGCCCCGGTTGGATTCTCGGCGCGATGCGCAGCATTCCGCCTAAAGGCGGGCCTCCGTACCGTTCTTTACCGAGCCTCTTGGACTTCTATTTGGCCCCTCGGGTTTCCGAACTTTCGTTGTCTATCTTCGAGACATCGCCGAAGGCATACTTGCCAATCACCTCTTCCAAGTCAACCGCGGACTCGGTCTCGCGGATCCGGTCGCCGTCCTTCAGCTTCACGTCCGAGCCGCCCGGCTCGATCTTCACGTACTTGTCGCCGATCAGGCCGCTGGTGCGGATCGAGGCCATCGAGTCTTCGGCCACCGGGATGCCCTTGCGGATTCTCATCCAGACGTCCGCGGCCAGGTCGTTCGGGTCCAGTCCGATGCGGTCGACCTGGCCGATCTGCACTCCGGCCATGTCGACGATCGCGCCTTTCTTCAGCCCCGAGACCGAGGCGAACTTGGCGTGGAGGCGGTAGTCGTCGCCGCCGAGCCACTCCATTTTGCCGAGTTTGATGGCCAGCCAGGCGACGCAGGCCAGCCCGATGAGCACGAAAATCCCGACGGAGATCTCCACCGATTCTTTTTTCATTCGGGCTCTTCCTTGCCTTGGATGAACTGCTGCACCAGCGGGTCGGGGCTGGCGACAATTTCGTCGGCGGTTCCGTCGAAGATGATGCGCCCCTTCTCCAGCATCGCCACGCGGTGCGAAATGGCGAACACGTCCGGGATGTCGTGGCTGACCACGATGGCGGTGAAGCCGAACCGGCGTTGATAGCGCGCGATCATGCCGTGCACGGTGGTCTTGCGGATCGGGTCGAGGCCGGTGGTCGGCTCGTCGAACAGCACGATCTCCGGGTCATGGATCAACGCCCGCGCCAGGGCCACGCGCTTGCGCATGCCGCCCGACAGTTGCGAGGGGTAGCGATCCTCGAAGCCGCTCAGTTCCAGCTGATTCACCCGCTCCATAACCTTGTCGAAAATGGCCCGTTTGGACAGGCGCGTCTTCTCGCGCAACGGCAGCGCGATGTTCTCGAAGACGGTCATCGAGTCGAACAGCGCCATGCTCTGGAACATGTACGAGAACTTGCTCTTGAGCGCCTTGCGCTCCGCGCGGCGCATGCGCAGGAGGTCCTGGCCGCGATACAGGATGCGTCCTGCGTCCGGCTCCAGCAGGCCGACGATGTGCCGGAGCATGACGCTTTTGCCCACGCCGCTGCGGCCGATGACGGTGGTGATCGCCCCGGCGCCGATGGCCAGGTCCACCCCGTCGAGCACGCGCAGCTCGCCGAACGATTTGCGGACCTGTTGGAACTGGATCAACGGTTTGGCCATGCGGGTCTCTTTGATCTGGCGGAGCCGTACGTCGCGGTCCGAAGGAGAAGCCATAAGCGTCGCTCCCCCACGGAAACCACGTGCGTCGCTCCCCGAAGGGGAGCCATATGAATAGCCGTGGGCGTCAGCCCACGGAACGGCCATGAAATCACCCCCGACCCTGAAGGGGTCGAACCAGTGTCGGATGTTGTGCGGCGATTCCTTCGTTGGACCCCTTCAGGGTCCAGCTATCTCTTGCCATTTTCCGGGGGCTGACGCCCCCGGCTATTCATATGCTTCCCCGTTGGGGAAGAAACAGAACACAACCCATTCGGGGAAGATGCAGAACAAAACCCTTGAACGCCCTTTCACAACAGAAACGACGTCAACACATAGTCGGCGGCCAGGACGAGCACACTGGACATCACCACGGCGGTGGTCGTCGAATAGCTGACGCCGCGCGCGCCGAACCCTTCCCGGCGCAAGTGCGTCATGTAGCCCTGATAGCAACAGATGATCGAGACGATGGCGCCGAAGACCAACGACTTGATGAAGCCCCCGCTGACATCCTGCATTTCCACCTTCATCCCCATGTGGTTGAAGAAGATGCCGGAGTTCACCCCGAGCAGCACGACCCCCGTCAGGTAGCCCCCGAAGATGCCCACGCAGTCGAAGAAGGCCGTCAGCAGCGGAAAGCTGATCAGGCTGGCCAGAAGGCGCGGGCTGACCAGGAACTTGATCGGGTCGATGTCCATCGTGTCCAGGGCGTCGATCTGCTCGCTGATGCGCATCACGCCGATCTCGGCGGCCATCGACGAGCCGGCGCGCCCGGTGACCATCAGCGCCGTCAGCACCGGCCCCAGTTCGCGCACCAGCGCCAGCGCCACGGCGGCCCCCAGCACCGTTTCCGACCCCAGTTTGACGAGCACGTAGTAAAGCTGCAGGCCGAGCACCATGCCGGTGAACAGCGCCGTCAGCCCGACGATGAACAGCGATTTCATCCCGATGAAATGCACTTGGTCGACCACGCGCCCCAGCTTCCACGGCCGGGTGGCCACGCGGTACGAGGCTTGGACGGCGAACACGCCGATCCGGCCCATCTCGCGCAGGAGGGCGAGAGTTCGGCGGCCCGCGTAGGCGGCGGGTTCAAGAACGACGGGAGGTCCACTGCTCATGATCGTTTGCTCATGATCGTCTGGGTTCGGCGCGGCGAATGGAATGCGGCGAGGGCCGTCAACGGGGCGCACCCCAAGGTAGCGGATTCCGGCGAAGGTTCAACTACTTTTTACCCGCGTCACGGGCAGCCCGCCACGTCGGAGTTGAAAAAAAGCGCCGGGCCAAGAGGATTGTGGCGCCGCTTCATCGTCCGCGCTATAATCACCCGCCGAAGAATAGGAAACAGATGCGAGGGAGAGTCCCGGGATGAGCGACCAAAGGCCCCGGACGGACGACGTGGAACTGACGCTTCTGATGCCCTGCTACAACGAAGCCGCCACCTTGGAGACCTGCATCCGGAAGGCGCAGGGAGCGTTGGAGCGCCTGGGAATCGCGGGCGAGGTGTTGATCGCCGACAACGGAAGCGACGATGGAAGCCCCGCCATCGCCCGCCGGCTCGGCGCGCGCGTGGCGCCGGTGGAGCGCCGCGGCTATGGAAGCGCCCTGCTCGGCGGCATCGAAGCGGCCCGCGGACGCTACATCGTCATGGCCGACAGCGACGCCAGTTACGACTGGTCGCGGATCGACCCCTTCGTGGAGCGCCTGCGCCAGGGCTACGACCTGGTCATGGGCTGCCGGCTGCCCAAGGGCCAGGGGCGGATCGTCCCCGGGGCCATGCCGTGGTCCCATCGGTGGATCGGCAATCCGGCGTTGAGCGCGCTGGGCCGCCTGTTCTTCCATTGTCCCGTCACGGACTTTCATTGCGGCATGCGGGGCTTCCGCAAGGACTCCATCGAACGGCTGCGGTTGCAGACGACGGGGATGGAGTTCGCCTCGGAGATGGTCATCAAGGCGACGCTGCTGGGCTTGAAAATCACGGAGGCGCCCATCACGCTGTATCCCGACGGGCGAGGCCGTCCGCCTCACTTGCGCACCTGGCGCGACGGCTGGCGCCACCTGCGGTTCATGCTGCTGTTCAGCCCGCGGTGGCTGTTCCTGGTCCCGGGGCTGGCGTTGATGGCGCTGAGCGCGTTGGGGTTCGCGCTCATTCTGCCTCGGCCTATGTCGGTGGGCGAAGTGACTCTGGACGTGAACACGCTGGTCGTCTGTTCGCTGCTGTTCCTCATTGGATTTCAACTGGTCAGCTTCGCGGTGTTGGCGCGCGTGTTTGCGACCGCCGAGGGCCTGCTTCCCGGCGATCCGCGCCTAGCCAAGGCGTTGCGAATCTTCTCCCTGGAAACGGGGGTGCTGGTTGGCTTCGGCGCCATGCTCCTGGGCGCGGGCCTGTTCGTCGCCGCCGTGGCGTACTGGGGAAGGCACGGTTTTGGGGCGTTGCCTTATCAAACAAGTTTGCGCTTGATCATTCCTTCGACGACCCTGCTGGCGTTGGGGGTGCAGATCGTCTTCCTGAGTTTCTTTCTGAGCGTGCTGGGCATTGCCCGGAAATGACATGAGACCGTTCCTCGACTTGATCCACGGCGGCTACGTGTTTGCCCGGCGCACGCGCATTCTGGCCCGCCGAATCGCCGACTGGCTGCCTCGGGGGGCGCGGGTGTTGGACGTCGGCTGCGGCGACGGGAACATCGACTGGCGGATCGCGCAATGCCGGCCCGACGTCGCCATCGAAGGCATCGATGTCCTGGTTCGCCCCTCGACGCGCATTCCTGTCAAGGCCTTTGACGGGCGGACCTTGCCGTATCCCGACCAGTCGTTCGACGCCGTGCTCTTTGTCGACGTGCTGCATCATGCCCGGGATCCCGGGAGTCTGTTGGCCGAGGCCCGGCGGGTGGCGTCGCGATGCGTCGTGATCAAGGACCACCTGCGGGAAGGATGGGGCGCGGCGCCGGCGCTGCGATTCATGGACTGGGTGGGAAACGAGCGGCATCACGTGGCGCTTCCCTACACGTACTGGACCCGCGCGCAATGGGCCGCCGCGCTTCGTCGCGCGGGACTCCAGTGCGACGCGTGCGAACGCCGCCTGCGGTTGTATCCCTGGTGGGCCGACTGGATTTTCGGGCGGTCGCTTCAGGTGCTGATGAGATTGACGGCCGCATCTCCCTCGCGGGGTGAATCAGGCGACAGCGCCGCCCCGTGAACGCCGCATGAATATCGGCCTGTTGGAAAGGGGAGGGGCCTTTCCGTGGAGATTCCTCTTATACTTCGTCTGTCCATGGCGTGTTCAACGCCGGGCGCGGGCTTCCGGCGCGCGCGGGTTTCGGTTTGAGGAGTGAGCGGCGGGAGTATTGCGACTCACGCGCCCTTCCCCAAGGGGGAGGAAGGTGAAGAGCCGGCGGCGCCAGCCCCCGGAAATGGTCCGAAATCCCGTGGACCCTGAAGGGGTCCCAGCATGGAAGCGCTCTCCGGACAGCGCTCCGTTCGACCCCGTCAAGGTCGATTTCTCTGTGACCGTCTTTCCGTCTTTCGGGTGCACGACCTTGCGCAATGGACACATGGGGGCGGGTTGGCATATACTCAATCAGTTGGGGGAGAAGGCGCGGGCCTCCTTCCGGCGTTTCGCCGGGAATGGGCAAAGGGTCGGGGCGCGTCCTGCACGCACGAGGTCAGAGCCATGGGCCAGTTCGCGTATGACGCGCGGGACAGATCGGGCCGTCCTGGGGCAGGCGTCCCGGCGGGTCGGCATTCTGAGCGGTCAGGGTGAGACGCCATGCTATCCAACGTTCGGCCGACGCGCCGCCCCGGTTCTCCGTTGCGCATTCTTCTCGTCTCCCTGTTCGACGAATGGTGCCTGGGTCTGCGTTCGCTTTCGGCCGTGCTGCGCGCCGACGGCCACACGGTGTTCCTCGCTTGGCTGCGCAGCATGGCCGAGATGCACGACGCCGCGGGCGAGGGCGACCCCGAGGGCTATCACACGCCGCCGGGCAGCGTGGCGGGTCGGGATTTTCGCGCGCTGGCCGACTTGGCCCGGCGTCTGGACCCCGATCTGGTCGGCCTCAGCCTGACCTCCAATTACTACGGCTTGGCGGTCAAGACGACGGCCCTCCTGCGCGAGGCCCTCGGCGTGCCCGGCGTCCCCGTGGTCTGGGGCGGGATCGACCCGACGGCCAATCCCGACCTGGCCATCGAGGCCGCCGACATCGTGTGCCTCGGCGAGGGCGAGGGGGCCGCGACCGACCTGGCTCGCGCCCTGGCCGCCGGCCAACCGATCGACCACATTCCCAACCTGTGGGTTCGCTCGAACGGCGGCATTCAGCGCAACGACGTGCGCTCGCTGATCGCCAACCTGGACCGCCTGCCGTTTCCCGACTTCGAGCCCCGCGGGAAGTTCTATGTCCACGGCGGCGAGGCCCGCGAAGGCGCGCCTCCCGCCGTGTCGCACTTGAACACAAGCTACCCGACGATCTGCTCGCGCGGCTGCCCCTTCTCCTGCACGTATTGCTGCAACTCGATGCTGCGCGATCTGTATGGCGCCAAGGGCTACATCCGGCGCCACTCGGTCGGTTACGCGCTCGGCGAGATTCGCCGCCATCTGGCCTCCAACCCGCAAATCAACTTTATCGAATTTCACGACGACGTCTTCGGCATCCAGCTGCCCTGGCTGCGCGAATTCGCCGAGGACTACCCCGGGCGAGTCGGGCTGCCCTTCTTCGCCTACACGGAGCCGTCGCTGTGCACGCCCGAACGCGTCGCCCTGCTGAAGAAGGCGGGCATGGCCTACACCATCCTCGGCGTGCAGTCGGGAAGCCCACGGACGCTGCGCGAGATTTACCAGCGCAACGCCAGCCCGAAGCGCATTCTTCAGGCCGTCCGCCTGCTGCGCCAGGAGGGGATCGTCACCATCATCGACCTGATCGGCCGCAACCCGCTGGAGACCGAGGACGACTGTCGCGAAACGCTGGAGCTGCTCCTGGCGTTTCCCCCGGGGTTTATCGTGAACGAGATCATGCCGCTGAGCATCTACCGCCATTATCCCATCGCCGGGCGAATCGAGCCGCTCCTGGGGCCGAACCCCTGGATCCCCGGGCGCAACACGGCGCTGGCCCCCGACAATCCCGTGCGCCGGTTCTGGGACGCCCTGTTCACCTTGACCCAGTTCGACTCGGTCGGCCGCGACGCCCTGCGCGCCCTGGCCGGCGATCCGTTTCTGCGCGAACACCCCGAGGCCTTGGAGTCCATCGCCGAGGCGCTGGTCGGCGCCGTCTACCTGAACGGCACGCGGTTGCCGGTGAGCGTCGTGCACGAACAGGTGGAGTCGGAGCTGAACCGCCTGAGGGGCAGCCGCGCCGTGCGGTGGGCGCTGCGTCTGAGGCAATTCCTGGGGCGCGATGCCGGGGGGCGCCCGAAGCAGGAATCCAGCGCCGGACGCCGACAGTTCTTGAAACGAAGTCGGCCCGCGTGAGAGGATATATACTATTGAGCGGGGCTACGGGGCGGGAGCCTGCCGCTGCGGAGGCGTGGAGTCTCGTCCGAGAAACGGAGGTTTGGCGCCATGGGCCAGTTCTCGTATGAAGCGCTGGACAAGTCGGGCCGCCAGGTCAAGGGCATCATCGACGCGGCCAACGAAGACATCATCATCGAGAAGCTGCGCGGGATGGGCTACTACCCGTTGAAGGTCGTCCCGCACCGCATCAAGGCCTCGGAACTCGACATCTTCGCCATGCCGGGTCTGCGGCAGGTCATGCACCGCATCAGGCGGAAACACGTGGTCACCTTCACGCGCCAGCTGGCCACGCTGATCGACGCCGGCCTGCCGATCCTGCGCAGCCTCCACATCCTGGAGGAGCAGGTCGAATCCGTCCTGTTCAAGCAGAGAATCGGCCAGATGGCCAAGGACATCGAATCCGGCTCGTCGCTGAGCGAAGCGATGGCCAAACACCCGAAGGTCTTCGACAAGCTGTACGTGAACATGGTGCGCGCCGGCGAGATCGGCGGCGTGTTGGAAGCCATCCTCAACAAGATCGCGGAGTTCCTCGAGAAACGCCAGGCGATGATCGGCAAGGTGCGCTCGGCGATGATGTATCCGCTGGTCGTCGGCTGCGTGGCGCTCCTCATCGTCACCTTCATCCTGTGGAAGATCGTTCCGCGGTTCGCCGACATTTTCGCGTCGTTGGGCGCGCCGCTGCCCAAGCTGACGCTGGCGCTGGTGACGGCCTCGGACATCGTCGCCAACAAGACGCTGTGGGTGGTCGCCGGCATCGTCGTGCTGGTGTTCACGTTTCGCTGGATCTACAGGACGCGCGAGGGGAAGTACGTCATCGACGCGGGGATTCTGAAATTGCCGGTCTTCGGCGTCATCTTCCGCAAGGTGGCCATCGTGCGGTTCGCCGGCACGCTGGCCACCCTGATCACCGCCGGCGTCCCGATCCTGCAGGCGCTGGAC
>JAPLSS010000558.1 GCA_026398515.1 Candidatus Sumerlaeota bacterium
CCTTGGTCCGCGAAATCGAGGCGTGGCAGTCCGACCGCAACAACCGGGCGAGCAAGGTCCGCTGGCAGTTTACGACCAAGGATGCCCGAGTGAAATTGCGCAGGCTCTACCCATCATTATGAGATGGTCAGACCACTAGCAGGAATCGTCCCGCCCCTCATCGTCCTGCCTTTCCTTGAATCACAGGACGATGCGAGGCAGGACGATCAAGGGCAGGACGATTAGCGCCTCGCGGTTTCAATCGAGAATCACAAATCTCAAATCCCAAATCCGCTATGGCACGTCCACGTACGCCAACGTGTATTCGCCGGCGGGGTAGGGCGGCAGCCAAGCCAGGGGGCGCAGGAAGAACCACCAGCGCCCGGCGGAGGGCAGGATGAAATCCGCCCACGCGCCGAAGAAGTCGGCCTTCGACGGATCGTAGCCCAGCCCGCCGTAGTCGATGAAGTGCCATAGCTGATTCCCGCTGGGCCCGTCGACGTCGACAAACCCCTCGCCCTCCTTGAAGGCGATGATCTGCCAGTGCCACGTGCCGTAAAAGTCGGGCCGCCAATGCAGGCGCGCAGCGAGCGTCCCCGTGGTCTCGGCCCACATGTCCAGGGCCGTATGCGGCGTGCCGCTGTATTCGATGCCCGCCCATGGGCCGAGCGTCGGCCACCAGCCGTCCCAGAAGACGCTGGAGATCCAGATGAAGTAGCCGCCCGTGTGCGCCAGGTCCGCCAAGCCTTGGTTGACCGTTGCGTCGAATGGCAGCCACGGCGAGCCGTCCGCCCCAATAGCGGCCCACTGCTCGGCGTAGAGGTCATAAGCCAAGGCGTAGAACGCCTCCGCGGCGCCGGCCGGGTTGGTCCATTGCAGGAGTTCCACCGAGTCGCCCTGGTCGGTGACCGAGTCGAGCACGGGCGGCGCGCCCTTGAGGACCATCCACGGCTCGGGGCCGGTGGCGCCGTTGTCGCCCAGGCAGAAAAAGTCGCCGTTGAAATACGCGCCGATGGGCCCGCCGCCGGGGATGACCATCGCCGGGTCCAATGCGATGTCATTGACCATGCGCGTGCCGTACTCCGTGCCGTCGGTGACCCACCAGCGTTTCCCATGGATGTCGTCGAAGGCGGTGAAGAACACGGCGAAGCCGGCCGCCTGGAAGTCGCCGGGATTGGAGCTGGAGGTCGTGCTGATGTCCATGACCAGGGTCGTCCCTTCCGGCGTTCCGTCGGATTTCCAGAGTTCCCTGCCGTGGATTCCATCGTCGGCGGCGAAGAGGAACTCGCGGCCGATCACGGCGCCTTCCAAGGGCGGATTGAGGCTGGAGGTGGCGGTTGAATTGATGTCCTTGACGAGGGCGGTTCCCTCGGGCGTGCCGTCGGTCTTCCACAATTCGATCCCGTGCACGCCATCGTCGGCGGCCAGGAACACCGTGTCGCTGGTGGTGGCTTCGGCGATTGAGGGCGACGAACCGACCGGCCCAAGTTGAATGTCCTTCAACAAAAGCGTCCCGGACTCCGTGCCGTCGGTCTTCCGCAATTCCGCGCCGTGGTCTGGGTCGGAGGCCGTGAAGACGAGCGTCTGATGGAAATCGGAGAGGCGGGTCAGGACCGGATTGGAGCTGCCCTGGGGATCGATGTCCTTGACCAGCTGGGTCCCGTCTCCCGTGCCGTCGCTCTTCCAGAGTTCCCGGCCCTCGCTGGCGGTGAGGGCGGAGAAGAACAGCGTGTCATTGAAGTTAGTCAGATAGATTGGCGAAGAGCTGTAAACCGTCTCCGTCCCAATGTCCTTGACCATGTGAGGCCCGCCCGGCGTGCCATCGGAAGCCCATAGTTCCTTTCCGTGCACGCGGTCGTTCGCCGCGAAGAACAGCAGACTGTTGGCGACGGTCAGGCCGGACGGCAGCGAGCCGCGGGTGCCATGGACCAAGTCCAGGACCTCCGTATGGGTGGTCGTCCCATCGCTCCGCCACAATTCCTGGCCGTGGGCGGTGTCGCTAGCCGGGAAGTAGAGATACCCTTGAAAGGCGGCGAAATCCGTCGGCTTGAGAGCCAGGGCCTTGACCTGTTCCGTGTGGGCGGGCGCGCCGTCGGTCTTCCACAGGGACAGGTCGCCGGAGATCGGGGCGCGCGCGACGAAGAACAATTGATCGCCGACGGGGGCCATGAACGTGGGAAGCGACCCCTGCGCTCCCGGTTCGATGTCTTTGAGCAGGCTGGGGGTGACGGCGGGCGCGGTCGAGGCCCAGAGGCCCCACAGGGCGAGCGCGGCAAGCGCCCCAACGTTCAAACGACCGCGCGGCGGTACAAGCGAGCGAGGAGCCATGGGAAGGCCCTTTCGGACAAGATGCGCCGTTGCCAAGTCCCGGGCACTACGCGGCGATGAGTAATCTATCCCTACCTTAGCGGGCGCACATTGACCGGTTCTCTCTAAAATATCAACAAGATTCTGCAATGAGCGCGACGCGGCGATCCCTTGTCTCGGAACAGCCCGTCGTGAAGCGTTGGGTCGCGAGGAACGAGGGGAAATCCAGGCGTTTTGAGTTCGTCGGAATCGGGAGTGCGAATGAGTTTGGCGCTCACCCTTCCCGCTTCACGAACACGATCTTCCAGCCTTTGGGGGACTTTTTCAGGCGGTACTCCTCGGTGAAGACGCGCTCGCGCCCGCGCACCACGTCCTTGCGTTCGCACCGCAGCGCGGCTTCGTCGGCCGAGCGGCTCTGGTTGAGGACTTTGACGAATTCCTGGCGGCGCTCCTGGCCCGCTTCCTGCGCGAAGACCTGGCGGCGCCGCGCGATGTATTCGCCGAGCGTCAGGCCGCCGGTCAACGTTTCGGCCATGCACTTGTGCTCGGTTTCGAAATCCTGCGTGTTCCAGGCTTCGATGAAAGCGCGGACCACGTCCGGCGGGGCGGCTTCTTCCAGATCGATCCGGTTGGCGCCGGCGGCCCCGCCGTTCTGCCGCTCCTCGGCGCTGCGCGTCGACACGTATTGCGATTTGCGCAGGACATACTCCAGCCGCCCGAACAGCTCCAAGGGCTCAAACGGCTTGGAGATGAAGTCGTCGCTCTTCAGGCCGGCGGCCCAGAAGGCTTCGGGCTTGTCGCTTTCGGCGCCCAGCGCCGAGATGACGAGGATCGGGATGTCCTTCGTCTCCGGGTCGCCGCGCAGGTTGCGGCAGACCTCCAGGCCGGACATGCCCGGCATCATCAAGTCGCAGATGACGACATCAGGGTTGATTCGACGAACCAGTTCCAAGCCATGGATGCCGTTATAGGCCCCGTAGACCTTGAACCCCTTGGATTCGAGCGCCTGGGTCAGCATTTCGACCAGATCGGCCTCGTCGTCAATGAGCACCACCGTGCGCGCCATCCGGGCGCCTCCCCCCGTGATTTTCTCGCGCTCGTGGTCGGTCGTTACGGAGAACCGTCAACCGCCGAGCTCGAGCCCGAAAAAAGCCGGATAGTCAGGCCTCGCGTCGCCTATTTCCATTCTTCTGACCAACCTCAGGGACCTCAAGGACAAAACGAATTTGATTCTTCATTCCGTCCTTTGAGTTTTTCAGGCCTCCGAGGTCCTTGAAGTCCCCAAAAACGACGGGCACTCCCGCCCGCCGTCGTTTCGCTCTAAGCTATTACCTATAGGCGTTCCGCCTATTTGTCAATCGGGATTGGGGATGGGATCAGCGACTTTCAGGTGGCGCGGGACGGCGAAGGGCTGGAGGCGGGATTGCTCCACCACCCGCTCCATCTCCAGGACCATGAGAGTGGCGATGTCGACCTTCGTCTCGCCCTCGATGCCTTCCAACCCCGGCGAGGAGTTGACTTCGATGACCAGCGGGCCGCGATCCGACTCCAGCATGTCCACGCCCGCCACGCGCAACCCAATGATGCGCGCCGCTTCGATGGCCGTTCGCTCGTAGTCCGGCGCCAGGCGAGCCCGTTCCGCCGTTCCTCCCCGGTGCAGGTTGGAGCGGAAATCGCCGGGCGTCGAGCGGCGCCGGATGGCCGCCACGACCCGCCCGCCGATGACGATCGCCCGCAGATCCGTCCCTTTCGCCGAGGCGATGTATTCTTGAATCAGGATGTTCTGGTTGAGGCTCTGAAAGGTGTCGACGATGGCCTCGGCCGAACGCACCGACTCGGCCAGCATCACGCCGACGCCCTGCGCCCCCTGCAGGAGTTTCACGATGACCGGCGGCCCGCCCAAACTGTGAATGGCCGCCTTGACGTCTTCGGTTTGCGCGGCGAACGCCGTGGAGGAGTTCAGGCAGGGGATGTCCATCATCTCGAACTGGCGCACCACCGACAGCCCGTAGAACGTGATCGACGCGCCGATGCGCGGGATGACGGCATCGACCTTCTCGAACGGCCGGCGGTTGAAAAACAACTCCGGTTGGCGCGTGTGCACGGTCATCGTGAAATGCAGGGGATTGCGCACCAAGACCTTATGGCCGCGCTCGCCGGCGGCCTGCGCCAGGCGTCGGGTCGAATACAGGCGGGAGTTTTGCGACAGGATGACCGTGATCATCGGTTCGCCCCTCCCGGTTCGCCCAGGAGAAACTCGCGATTCACGTCCACGAGGAAATGGTTTTCGAGCGCCGTGCGCCCGAGGATCATGCGAAAGCGCATCGACTCGCGGTTGGTGACGTTGACCTCGATTGTCTGGTCCACCGGCCCCAGCACGATCCGCGTGCGGAACACCGCCCGCCGCTCGCGCCGGCCGCTGGAATCGACGACCATAGCGTGGCGCAGGAGCGGGACGGTGATCACCCGCTTCTTGTGCGCCGTGGTGGCGTCGCCGTCGAGGGTCAGGCGCAGGAGCGGCGTGGGGTCGCCCGTTTCGTCGTCGGCCATGCCGGCCGGCTCTATGCGCCAGACGTGCAGCGAGGACGTCTTGGCCCCGGTGTCGATTTTCACCTGCAGACGGTCGAAGCCCAGTTCGGGCAACGAGGCCCACTCGCGCCACCCGATCCAATACTTCGGATCGCCCCCCGGATCGCCGAACGGCAGAGTCAGTGTAATGGATGGACCCGCAGTCATGCCAGACAATCTGTCATGGTTCTTATTTGAGTTCCACGCGCCGGCCGCTGCGCGCCGCCTCGAACAGCGCCTCGATGACGCGCATATTGGCCACGCCGTCGTCGTCGCTCAAGCGCGGCACCTCGCCCTCGAGAACGACCCGCGCGAAATGCTCCACCTGCAACCGGTATTGGTCCGCCGGCTCGAAGCTGAGGGTCTGCTCCTCGTCCTCGGTCTGCGCAATCAGCAGTTTCGGCTCTTTGACGGAGGCGGAGACGCCGGTGGGCAGCTCCAGGCTTCCCTTCGCGCCATAGGCCGCCAGGTGGTTGAACGGCCGCTGGCGGAAGCCGGAATAAAACTGGCCGATCAGGCCGCCGCCAAAAACGACCTGCCCGGCCATTTCCGAATCGACGTCCGTGTCGAGGCGGATGTTCATCGCCGCCTGCGCCGCGATCGGCTCGCGGCCGGCCAGCGCGCGGAAGGCGTTGACGCAATAGCATCCGACGTCCATCAGCGAGCCGCCCTCGACGTCCTTGCGCCATCGCAGATTGGAGTTATCTTCATAATTCAAAGGAAACGCGAACGCCCCGCGCATCAAACGCAACTCGCCGATCGCGCCCGAGGCGATCAACTCCTGCGCCTTGTGGAACGCCGGATGATGGCGATATTGGAAGGCTTCCATCAGGCGCACGCCGGCGGCGCGGCAAGCCTCGACCATGCGGCGCGCTTCGGCGGCGGTGACGGCCAGCGGCTTCTCGCACAAGACGTGCTTTTTTTTTCGCGCGGCGCGGATGGTCCATTCCCCGTGCAGCGTGTTGGGCAACGGAATATACACCGCGTCCACCGCCGGATCGTCGAGAAGCGCCTCGTACGAGCCATAGGAGCGAGGGATGCCCAATTCCCGGGCGGCGTTCGCGGCGCGCGCGGCGTCGCGGCTGGCGATGGCGGCCACTTCCACGCGTTCGGCCGCTTTCATCGCCGGGATGATCGTCCTTCGACCGATTTTTTCGGTGGAAAGAACGCCGAATCGCAGCACGCCGGCTCCCATGTGCGCCTTCCTCCCGAAAAGCGGTAGGCCCTTTTGTCCAACATCTTGCGCTTCGTGCGCACGATTTCGGAACAAAGCCGATCATTCTTGGCTTTAACTGCGCCAAGTAGGGATTGCGAACTGTAACCACTGCCCCCCGCTTGGCCAACTCCTTCGGCCTTATTTGCCCCAAGGCGCCCCGTGTGTAAAGCCTTCTCCGCGCCGCCGCGGAAAAAAATCGCACCGCATCCCGCCGGCATCGCGCGTCTCGGGATTCCTCGGGAAGGGCGGGGCGTTTCCGGCCCGCATGAATCCAAGTCGGTCCGCGGTTGGAAGGTTTGCCCGAAGACCGTCTCCCGGCGGGATTCCATACTCACCATCCCCCTTGTGTCAGGGTGATTGAAAGGGCAACGGGGGAATGTCTCGAGAATAAGTTCGTGGCGACGCCTTGCGGCGTTGCTTCTCAACTGGCTGCCTGCGCCATAAATAGCCTGGCGGATATTTGGGCCGTGTCACAGTCATTTTGTATGCTACCTGCGATTTTCGCATTGACAGCAAGAGTAAGTTCGCGGGAATATGCGCCGTGTCGTAATAGTCAACACTCATCATGAGAAAGGATCATTACTGCCATGGCCGATCTGTCCAAGTCTGGTGTGGAGTTCCTCAATCAAGTCTCGGCGCAGGTGAAGAAAGACATCCTGGGGTCCATTGCCCCGGCGATGAAACGCATTCAGGACGCAGTCAAGGACCTCGAAGCGGCGTTGAGCGGCGGCGCAGCCAAGGCCGTTCGCGGACGGCGCGGACGCAAGCCGGGCCGCAGGGCGGCTGCCGCGGTCGCGAAGGCGGCGCCGGCAGGGCAACGCCAGCGCAGCCCGCGCGGGACCCTTCTGAAGCTGCTTGTGGCGGCGCTGAAGGGATCGGAGAAGCCGATGACGCTGACCAATCTCCGCGACACGCTGCTGAAGAACCCGCTGTTCCGCGGCCGCAATCCGAAGAATGTTTACACCCAGATCGTCATGGGCATTAAGAGAATCCCGGGCGCCGTGAAGACCCCGGACGGCTACGTGCTGAAGAACGGCGGGCGCAAGTTCTGAGTCCCGCGCCGCAAGCGATCGTTTGATCCGTCGTTACGGGGATGGACGGGCCGTCGGCGGGCGACGGCCCGCGTCCCCGTTTTGTTGTTATTCGTCGACGACCGGCGCCTCCGAAGCGGCGGCGGCCGCCGGCGCCAGGCCGCGCCCCATTCGTTGGCGGAGATACGCTTCGATGAACGCGTCGATATCGCCGTCCATCACGTCGGCGGTGTTGGAGGTCTCGTACTCCGTCCGCAGGTCTTTCACCAGATTATAGGGGTGAAACACATAGGAGCGAATCTGCCGCCCCCAGGAGATCGGCTTCTTGTCCTTGTTCTTCTCATCGATTTCCTTCTGCCGCTCTTCCATCGCCTTCTGATACAGGCGCGCGCGCAGGTATTTCATCGCTTGCGCCTTGTTCTTGTGCTGGGAGCGCTCGTTCTGACACTGCACGACGGTATTGGTGGGAATGTGCGTGATGCGCACCGCCGAGGACGTCTTATTCACATGCTGCCCCCCGGCGCCGGAGGAGCGATAGGTGTCGATCCGCAAATCCTTCTCATCCACTTCGATCTCGATCGAATCATCCACTTCCGGGGCGGCGTAGACGGAGGCAAAGGACGTATGGCGCCGGGCGCCGGCGTCGAACGGCGAGATGCGCACCAGCCGATGCACGCCCGTTTCCGCCTTCAGCATCCCGTAAGCGTATTCGCCCTTGATCAGCAACGCGGCCGTTTTGACGCCCGCCTCTTCGCCGGGCAGCAGGTCGATTTCCTCGACCTCGAACCCATGGCGCTCGCTCCAGCGCAGATACATTCGCAACAGCATGCTTGCCCAATCGCACGACTCGGTGCCGCCGGCGCCGGGATGGATGTTGAGGTAGCAGTTGTTGATGTCCATCTCC
Organism: Candidatus Sumerlaeota bacterium; assembly: GCA_026398515.1. Taxonomy (GTDB): domain Bacteria; phylum Sumerlaeota; class Sumerlaeia; order JAPLSS01; family JAPLSS01; genus JAPLSS01. The sequence continues at coordinate 8,006 of JAPLSS010000558.1, forward strand.
TCGGCGAACATCGCCTTGAATTCCGCCTGAGAAAAGCGCTCCTCCAACGCGCGCGCCGATTGCGCCAGTTCCGCCTCGGCCGCCTCGTCCTTTTCCTCCGCTAGCAGCGCCGCCAGTTCGAGGTTGTCCTCCACTTCCTTCTCGAGCGCCAGCCACGGCTCGACGAGGTTTTTGACCGCCTTGAGCCGGCGCAAGAGCGTTTGCGCGCGCGCCTGGGCGTCCCAGAATCCCGGCGCGGCCGCCCCCGCCTCCAGCTGCCTCAGTTCCCGGGCGCGGCTGTCCAGGTCAAAGATACTCCTTTGCTTGGAGGACCCGGCGGCGCAGATCCTCGAGTTGGGATAGCGTTTCGCTCCACATGGTTTGTCATCCTTTGATTTGGAATTCCCGGAGGGCCGGGCATCCAATATCGCCTTCCATTGGATACTGTGCAAGCCGGCGCAGGTCAAGGTTGCTCGTGCGCACGATAGCGAAGACATTGCGGGGAGCCCTCGCGGAATGCGGCGACAAGCGACGCGCGACGCCGCACGCCTCGAGACCGCATCGACAATCATGTGCTCCAGGAATTCCTGCTGGAGCGCGCTGCATTGAGGGGTATATCTCGCCCTCGCTGGCTTGCTTTTTGCTTGCTTGACAGTTTTGGCGGAATCCGGAATAAGGGATCCGCCGGAGCGGAGATCGCCGAGGCGAGGAAGCGGGCGCCGTAGAGGGCGGACGATTTCCGCGCGGACATTCTAAGAAGTCAGGATGGGGCGGATATGATGGAGAAACGGATAGGAAAACGGATCACCATCACCGATTTAGCCCGCATTACGGGGTTTTCCAAGACCACGATCTCGCATGTGGTGAACAACACCAAAGGAGCGCGCATTCGGCCGGAGACACGGGAGCTGATCCTCAAGGCCGCGCAAGAGCATCATTACGTGCCCAACTTCTTCGCCCGGAACATCATCCGCGGCAAGACGCGCTACCTGGGCTTCCTCACGCACGACTTGGAACGCGCCGGCCGCACGGGCGAACTCGTCGGCGCCGAGGAGGCCGTCCGCGCGGGCGGCTATCGCTTGATGATCGCCACGATGGGCGTGGGCGTGGCGGAATCGGAGATGATCTTGCAACTGGCGCAGTACGGCATCGAAGGCCTCTACGCCGACTGGCTCGACGATCCGCGGGAAGCGCTGGACACGTTGCGCGAGTTTGGCATCCACCTGTCTCTGGGCGAGAAGATCGAGGACGTCGAGGGGATCGATTGCGCGTACGTGAACGCCGAGGACGGCTTTCGCGCGCTGGGCGGCCGGCTGAAGCGGCTGGGCCATCACTTTGTGTCGCTCCTCTCCACGGGGAGCCGGGCGGACTATCGACTGGCCGAGGCGGCGCGCCTTACTCTCGACGCCGAGGGGATCGAGGCGCGCATCGACACGGTCGAGCGGTCGGACTCCAAGTCGGATTCGGTGTTGCGCATGCCGGGCTCCGAAGGCCATCCGCCGACGGCCTATGTGTGCTTCGACGGCGTGCTCGCCTTGGAACTGCTGACGCGCTTGCTGGCGCTGGGCGAGCGCGTGCCGCGGGATGTCTCGGTCATCCTCGCCGGCGGCGCGAGCGGCCTGGGGTGGGAAAAGCCCAAGCTGGCCGTGTTGGCGCTGCCGGAGCGAGACCGCGCGCGCAAGGCGTTCGAGCGGCTGATGGAGCGGTGCGAAGGGAAGTCGGTTGAGGAATTGCCGCCGCTGACTCTGAGCTTGAAGCCGGAGTTCTCCGAGGGCGAAACGCTCGGTCCCGCGCCGCGCCACATGCCGCAGGCGGTCATTGCGGTGTGAGCCGGTGAGCCACGTGTCCAAAGCGGCGTCGGCCGATGGGAATGAGGCCCCGCGACAGAGCGGGGCCTTTTGTTTCGTGTGGCGCAGGCTTTCCAGTCTGCGCGCAACGGCAAACGCGGAAATGCAAAAGCGCATGCCGAAAAGCCCGCGCGACACAAAAAACGGGTTGTCGCCTCCCCTTCGCCGAAGTAAGGTCTTGGCTCATGGCTGGCGCTGAAGAGACCCCCTCGGAACCATTGATCGCCCCGCCGCTCGTTCCCGAAACGCGGTTGTTGTGCTTGGCCTTGTCGCGCAATGGGGAACGCGACGCGTTGCGGCAAGCGGCGCAGTGGGCGGCGCGGGCCGGGTTTAACGGCGTGATCACGCCGCTGCTGCTGGGCGGCCTGCCGACCTTTCCCAGCCCGGCGCCGCGGAACTACGGCTTGCCGCCGGCCATTCCGGGATTCCGCCGACGCGATCCGCTGGGCGAGATCGCCGAGGCCGCGCGCGAGGCGGGCCTGCGTCTTTTCGGCGCCCTC
>JAPLSS010000878.1 GCA_026398515.1 Candidatus Sumerlaeota bacterium
ATGCATGCCCAACGTTCCCGGCAGAGCATAAGAGCGTCTTTGATGAGAGCGACGATTGTCGCCTTGTGCCTGGCGATTTTCGCGCTGGTTGGGCGATCGGCGGACACCGCGCCGACCGCCGCCGGTCAAGGCCCTTATCAAGGCACGGGCGTCAAAATCGGCGAGGTCACGCCGACGAGCGCCATCATTTGGGCGCGCCTGACGAGCGTCGCCGAACGCTTGAAGAACGGCGTGCCGCTCGTGAAGGCCTCCGAGGAGTCTGGCGTCAAGGCCGCAAAAAAATCCGCGGGGAAGAGTGAGAAAGGCGCCAAGGGTGACAAGGGCTCAAAGAAGACAGGAGGCAAGAGTGACAAGGCGGCAAAGGCGGACCAGATCTCCGGCGGCGAAGAGGCCGAGGAGACCAAAGGCCCCGCCTATATCATTCCGCCCGGCGTTTCTGTAGATAAAGTCGAAGGCGCCGTCCCCGGCGCGCCCGGCGAAACGCGCGTCGTCTATGGGGAGAAGGAGGGCCAGAGCGAGAAGGAGGAGACGCCGTGGGCCGCGGTCGATCCCGACCATGATTTCACCTATCAGTTTCACTTGAGCGATCTTACGCCGAACACGGAATACGCCTATCGCGTCGAAGGGCGCGCCAACGCGAAGGGATCGGTCAGTTCGACCATCGAAGGCTCATTTGAGACCGCGCCGAAGCCGGACGATCCGGCGCGCGTCGTCTTCACCGTCGTCACCGGGCAGAATAACACGACGCAGGACGACCCGGAAGGCCATAGGATTTACCCGGTCATGCTCTCCCTCAAGCCGAGCTTCTTCGTCCACACCGGCGATATCCTGTATTATGATAGCACCCGTCCCAGAGCCACTTCAGCGGAAATCGCCCGATATAAGTGGCAACAAATCTACGGCTTGCCGCGCCAGATCGAATTTCATCGATTTGTGCCTAGTTATTTTGAGAAGGACGATCATGACACCTGGCAAAATGATTGTTGGCCGACGCTGCAAAACACTAAGATGGGCACGTTCACCTTCAAGCAGGGGCAACAAATCTTCCTCGACGAAGTCCCGATGGGCGATTGCACGTACCGCACCATGCGCTGGGGCAAGGACCTGCAGATCTGGCTCATGGAAGGACGCGACTTCCGCTCGCCGAACACCATGCCCGACAGTCCCGACAAGACGATCTGGGGCGCGAAGCAGAAGGAGTGGTTCAAGAAAACGGTCCAAGAGTCCGACGCGACATTCCGCGTGTTGATCAACGAAACGCCGCTCGTCGGGCCGGATCGCGAGAAGAAGGCCGACAACCACGCCAACAAGGCGTTCGCGACCGAGGGCGGCGAACTGCGCCGGTTTATCGCCAGCCAGAAGAATATGTATATCGCGAACGGCGACCGCCATTGGCAGTATGTATCCGTCGACCCCGAAACCGGCGTGCGCGAATACTCCTGCGGCCCGACCACGGACAAGCACGCCGGCGGGTTCAATGAGTTCGTTCCGGAATATCATAAGTACTTCAAAGTCTGCGGAGGCTTCCTGTCGGGAACCGTGGAGCGCGTGGGCGGACAGCCGACGTTGACCTTCCGCCATTACGCCGTGGATGGAAGCATCAACCACGAAGAACAGCTGACGGCGGAATAGACGGCCGATCGATCGGAAGCGGAGGAATGAGGGGGCGGAATAATGACGACAGCAAATGGTCGTTCATTATTGCGCCCCCTCATCGCCCCGCCCTTCTCTACACACCTTCCCTCTGTTGCTTAATCACATAATCGGGCAGCATGTCCAGAAGCCCGGTCGCCACCTTCGCCGCGGCGTCGAAATCCGGCGTCTTGAACGTGCGGCCATTGTAGGCGATCACGAACCGCGGGTCGAACTGCAGCGTGAACCGCGGGTTGTCCAGGAGAAACTGCATCGCCCTCTGGTGAATCACGTCGTACGCCCACTTCTTGTCCGCGGCTTTGACGTAGAACTTGCGGCTGAATTCCGCGGATTCGAAGTTGATGTCCTCGGCGCCGAAGAAGCTGGCGATCTTGTCGAACAAGCCTTCGGGTCGGATGAGCAACGGCTTCATCGGCAGGCCGCAGTCAAAGACTATGGCGGACAGATAGTGGTTATGAGTGTGTCGGTTGCCCTTGGAGTCGCGGGACTCCGTTTCATAATGATAGTCGAACGCGACGACCGGGCGCTTGTCCCATTGGCCTTCCATGATATTGTAAGCGTAGCGGTCGGAGCCTTCGCGGAGACACGAGAACGAGGGGAAACGGTTGTCGAGCCCGCGGTCCTTCTCCTTGCGGAACGACAGGCCCTTCGACTGCGCCCACTGTTGGAGCGCCTTGCGGCGCTTGGCCGTCAAGTAGACATTCAAGGCGATGATGCCGACGATAACCGCGACGATTAGAGCGATAATCAATCCTGGGGGCATGAAGGCGTCCTCCGAGGAAATGGCGTTGACGCAGCGCAGGCTTTCCAGCTTGCGCGTTTTGGAATAGCGGACATGGCAACCAGCGCAGGCTGCAAAGCCTGCGCCATCCTACTTCCGAAACGCCGGGCCGATGCCGGGAACCTTGACCCGCACGCGATACAGGCCCGTCCGCGCGGTGAAGAAGAGGGTCTTGGCGTCGGCGTCGCCGAACGCCAGATTGGCCGGCTGTTCGGGCAACACCACGCGTCCCAGGAACTCGCCGCCGGCGGTGAACACCCAGACCCCGCCGGGGCCGGTCGACCAGATGCCGCCCTGGGTGTCGCACTTCATCCCGTCCGGGCCGCCTTTGTCGGGCGAGACGGTGCGGGCGAAAACGCGGTCGTTGGTCAGCGTCGCGTCCGCCGCGCAGTCGAAGGCCCGGATGACGCGCTAATGGGTGTCGTTGACATACAGCGTCTTCTCATCGGGCGAGAAACACAGGCCGTTGGGGCGGTTGAAATCGGCGACCAGCAAATTGACCTCGCCGTTGGGCCGCACGGCGAAGACGCCCTGATAGTCCAGGTCGCGCGTGTCGCCTTTCTTGACGCCGTACGGCGGGTCGGTGAAGAAGATCGTTCCGTCGCCGCGCACGACTATGTCATTCGGGCTGTTCAGGCGCTTGCCCTGGTAGCGGTCGACGACGGTCGTCGCATTCTTGTTCTGGTCGATGCGGGCCACGCGCCGGTTGCCGTGTTCGCAGGCCAGCATGCGGCCTTCGAGGTCGAATGTCAATCCGTTGGAGTTCCCCGACGGCTCGCGCCAGACCTCGGTCTTGCCCGGCGCGCTCCACAAGCACTGTCGGTTGGCCGGGATGTCCGAGAACAGCAGGAATCCCTGCGGCGACCACACCGGCCCTTCGGTGAACTGAAACCCCTCGGCGATCTTCTCCGGCTCGCCTTCGATCCACTTGGGAACGGGCATGGGTTCGGCGGACATGGCGGGTCTCCTCCGGCGATGGGACGCGCGGCCCTCTGTCTTCGCGGCGAATCGAGGCGGTCATCGCAACCCCCTGCAAGGAATCGCACGCCGCCGTCCGACAAGAGCGCCGGCTCGCATGGGGGGATCATGTCGCGAACGAACGGCATGTGCAAGGGGTGTCTTGGCGATTGTCGGCGAGAAGCGCCCCGCGCCCCGCGAGAGGCAAGATCGCCGTCCTTTGCGCGATTCGATGCTTGTCAAACATGCGCCAAGAAAGCAGGCAGGCGGCTGGGGCGGCTGTGGCGAGGCCGCGGCGGCTTCCTTCGCCGGGAGGGGCTAACAGGACGGCGCGGCGTCGTGTTGTTTGATGGGATCGATCAAGTCGGGATAATGCTTCTCCAGGCACTCGGGGCACAGGCTATGGGTGAAGTGCGCGTCGGAGTGCCCTTCGATGTAGCGTTCGATGCGCTCCCAGGACTGTTGGTCGTTGCGGATCCGGTGGCAGTGCATGCAGATGGGCAGGATGCCTTGCAGCGTGCGGATGTGCGCCAGCGATTCCTGCAACTCGCGCACGCGGTCGGCCAGGGCGCCTTGCAGGTCGACGACCCGTTGGCCGACGCGCACGCGCGCGCGCAGTTCGTCTTTGTCGAAGGGCTTGGCGATGTAGTCGTTGGCGCCCGCGTCGAGCCCCGTGGCCATGTCTTTTTTGCGGCTCAGGGCGGTCAGCAGAATAATATAGGTCGGGTCGCGAGAGTCGCGCTGGCGAACCCGGCGGCAGATCTCGACCCCATCCATCTCCGGCATCATCCAATCGAGGATCGCCAGCCGCGGGGCGCCGGGCGCCTGAAGCGCGGTCCAGGCTTGCGCGCCGTCGCAGGCGACCACGACGTCGTAGTCCCACTTCGTCAGCATGGCTTCCAGCAGCCGGCGCGAGGTCAGATCGTCTTCGGCGATGAGGATTCTCATCCGTTTGCCTCTCCACGCCCGCCGCCCGGCGGCGCGAGTTCCTGCTCCGCCAGTTCCCTTTCGAGATTCTCCAACTCCGTTTCGAGCGCCCGCAGCAGCGAGGAGGCCTGCTCCATGGCGCCCCATTCGGCGGCGGCTTCGACTTGCTGCGCCAGGGCCTGCAAGGCGTTCGCGCCCGCGTTGCCCGACGCGCCTTTGAGCGAGTGCGCCTGGCAACGGGCCGTCTCAGCGTCGCCCGCGGCAATGGCTTCGCGCAGCGCCTGGATCTGGCGCGGCGAGTCGGCGAGGTACATCGCGATGATTTCCTTGAGCAGCTCCACGTCGCCTCCGACGCGATCCAGCAGCGCCGCGCGGTCGAACGCGCCGTTCGTCTTCGTCGGGACCGGCGCGGCGGCGGTCTTGGCCGCCAGGACGGCGCCGAGGCGCCGCTCCAGCGCGTCGGCCAGTTCCTGGGGGTTGACCGGCTTGGAGACATAGTCGTCCATGCCGGCGGCCAGGCATCGTTCGCGGTCGCCTTTCATCGCATGGGCGGTCATGGCGATGATCAACACGGCGTGGTTCAACGTCTTGGCCGCCCCGCTGCGAATCTGCCGGGTCGCCTCAAAGCCGTCCAGGTCCGGCATCTGCACGTCCATCAGCGCCAGATCGTACGGCGTCCGCCCCAGCGCCTCGAGCGCCTGGCGGCCATTCGTCGCCGTGTCGGCGTCGTAGCCGAGTTTCTTCAGGATCGCCAGGGCGACCTTCCGGTTGGTCGCGTTGTCCTCGACGAGCAGAATCCGCGCCCGGCGTTTCACGCTTTCCGCCAGGCTGTGGCGCGTCAGGATGGGCTGCGCGACTTGATGCGGCGGGGCCGCCTGATGCCGCCCGATGACGGTGGCCAGGCAGTCGTACAATTGGGATTGCTTGACCGGCTTGGTCAGGTACGCGGCGAAGCCGATCTGCTCGAAGCGCGCCGCGTCGCCGCGCAGTCCGATGGAGGTCATCATCACCAACAGGGTTTGGCGGATCGCCGAATCGCTCTTGATGCGCTTGCCCAGAGTGGCGCCATCCATTCCCGGCATCTGCATGTCGAGGATCGCCAGGTCGAACGGATTGCCCGCTTCCGCCGCCTCGCGCAGTTTGACGAGGGCGGTCTCGGCGTCGGCGGCTTCGTCGTACGGGCAGCGCCAGGCCTGCAGTTGTTTGCGCAGCACCAGGCGATTCGTCGCATTGTCGTCGACGAAGAGAATCCGCTTCTGGCGGATGTCGGCGGGGAAGTCGACGAATTGCGCTTTCCCCTGGCGCTGCTTTTCGAAGACGGCGGTGAACCAGAAGGTCGAGCCTTTGCCCGGCTCGCTTTCGGCGTCCATCTGGCCGCCCATCAGCTCGCACAGCCGCTTGGAGATGGTCAGGCCCAGGCCCGTGCCGCCGTATTTGCGCGTCGTGGAGGCGTCCAGCTGGGTGAACGCCTCAAACAGGGAAGGGATGCGCTCCGGAGGAATGCCGATGCCGGTGTCGCGCACGGCGAACCGCAGCGTGGCGCTCGAATCGCTCTCGTCCGCGAGCGACACCTGAATCAAAACCTCGCCTTGGGAGGTGAACTTGACCGCATTGCTGATGAGGTTGGTGAGAATCTGGCGCACGCGGCCCGGGTCGCCGCGCAGCAGCGAGGGGGCTTCCGGGTCGATCAGGCACAAGTACTCCAGCCCCTTCTCCTGCGCGCGGACGGCGAGAATGTCGTTCATGTCCTCCAGCGCCAGCCGCAGGTCGAAGTCCAGCGTCTCCAGCTCCAGCTTGTTGGCTTCGATCTTCGAGAAATCGAGAATGTCGTTGATCACGCGCAGCAGCGCTTCGGCGCTTTGGTTGATGGTCTCGGCGCACTCCCGCTGCTCCGCGTTCAGCGGGGTTTCCCGCAGCAGGCCGGCCATGCCGATGATGCCGTTCATCGGCGTGCGGATTTCATGGCTGACGTTGGCGAGGAATTCGCTCTTGGTCCGGTTCGCCAGTTCGGCTTCCAGCGCCATCTGGTTGGCGCGCGCGATGGACTCCTCGAGCTGCCGGTTGATCGTCTCCAGCGCGCTCTTGGAGCGGCGCAGCGATTCCTCCAATTCCTTGCGGGTGGTGATGTCGCGGGTGATGCCGATGACGCCGACTGCACGGCCCTGTTCGTCGCGCAGCGGGGCCTTCGTCGTCGAGGTCCACTGGACGGCGCCGCCGGTGGATTTGACCTGCCGCTCAATGTCGACCCGCGGACTGTTCGAACGCATGACTTCCTGTTCATTAGCCTGCGCGGCGCGCGCGTGGCTTTCGGGGAAATAATCGAAATCCGTTTTGCCGACCACTTCGGCGGGATCGCTCAGTCCGCGGGCATCGGCCATCGCGCGGTTGCCGCGAATGAAGCGGCCTTCGGCGTCTTTGAAGTAAATGCGGTCGGGGACGTTGTCCATCAGCGCCCGGAAGAGGCGCCTCTCGTAGGCGAGTTCGTTCTCCGCGCGGCGATGCTCGGTGACGTCGCGAAAGGTCCAGACCCGTCCTTCCCGGACGCCATCGCGCACCAGAGGGCAGGAAAACCGCTCGAACGTTCGCCCGTCCTTGAGCGCCACCTCGTCGAAGATCGCCTCGGAGCTGTGATTCAGATCGTTGATTTTCGCAAGGAGGGCTTCGGGATCTTCGGCTTGGTCCAGCACATAGCCGAGCATCCGGTTGTCATCCTTGGTTTCCATCCACTCCGGAGGAATGCGCCACATGTCGGCGAACCGCGAATTGGCGAACAGGACGCGCCTCTCCACATCGACCACGAGGATGCCTTCGCCGGTGGCCTCCAGAGCGGCGCGGCAGAGCGATTCTCCATTGCGGGGCGCGTCGGGCTGGGCGCATGGAGCGCTCGAAGCGCCTTCGGAATCCAGGGACCTGACAGTCATGCTTCGGCCTTTCCACAGGGGACCGCCCCTGAGGCAGTCTCCGACCCGCCCCCAGCTTGCTCTTCGGCAGCGAAAGCGCGAATCTGAATGCGGAAAATGCGGTTTGGCGCCGCGGAACGCCTGCGCCGCTCCGGAAAAACCCCTTGCAATCCCTGGACGGCGCGGTAGAAAAAGCGGACGCGACGCCGAACTTGCTTCGGTTTCGCGCGAGGGCTTCCCACACAGACACGGGAGTCGATCATGGGCTGGGTCGTTGACGGCTTGAAATCCACGGTGGGCAAAAAATATGTCGTGGCCGCGATGGGGCTGCTGCTGTGCGCCTTTCTCGTCGGCCATCTCATCGGCAATCTGATGATCTACGGCGGACCGGGGTTGTTCAACGCGTACGCCGAGAAACTGGAATCGATCCCCATCCTTCTGGAGATCGAACTGGCGCTGGCGGCGGTGTTCCTGCTGCACATCGTCTTCGCCGTCATCACGTGGTAGAACGACCTGCCGGCGCGCGGCAGCCGCTACGCGATGGTCGAGGGCAAGGGCGGGCGCACGCTGGCCAACACGACGATGATCTATTCCGGCGCGGTGACCGGCGTATTCCTGATCGTCCACGTGTGGAACGTCCGCTTCTGCCAGCGCGGCCCCGACGGGTTGTATGGCGTCCTCGTTCACTTATTTCAGAATCCGGCGTATTCGGCGTTCTACATCGCCAGCGTGATCGTGGTGGGCGCGCACGTGTGGCATGGGGCGCAGAGCGCGTTCCGCTCGTTGGGCGTGCATCATCCGAAATGGACGCCGGCCATCGAGTGGGCGTCGCGGATTTTCGGAGTCGCGGTGGCGGTCGGGTTCGCCTCGCTGCCGCTGTGGGTGATGTTTGGGGCGAAATGAGGAGAATAGCGCATGAAACTGGACGCAAGGATTCCCGGCGGGCCGATCGAGCAAAAATGGTCGAAGGCGCGTTTCGACAACAAGCTCGTCAACCCGGCCAACAAGCGCAAATACGAGATCATCATGGTCGGCACGGGCCTGGCCGGCGCGTCGGCCGCGGCGTCGCTCGGCGAGCTGGGCTACAATGTGAAGCTCTTCTGCATCCAGGACACCCCGCGCCGCGCCCACTCGATCGCCGCGCAGGGCGGCATCAACGCCTCGAAAAACTACACCAACGACGGCGACAGCGTCTGGCGCCTGTTCTACGACACGGTCAAGGGCGGCGATTTCCGCGCCCGCGAAGCCAACGTTTACCGGCTGGCGGAACTGAGCGGGGCGATCATCGACCAGTGCGTCGCGCAAGGAGTGCCCTTCGCGCGCGAATACGGCGGCCAGTTGGCCCTGCGCTCCTTCGGCGGCGCGCAGGTCTCACGCACCTTTTACGCGCGGGGGCAGACCGGGCAGCAACTCCTGCTCGGCGCCTACCAGGCGATGATGTGCCAGGTGGCCGACGGCAAGGTCAAACTGTGCCCGCGCACCGAGATGCTCGACTTGGTGCTGGTCAACGGCCAGGCGCGCGGCATCGTCACCCGCAACCTGATCAACGGGAGGATCGAGACCCACAAGGGGCACGCGGTGTGCCTCGCCACCGGCGGCTATTCCAACGTCTTCTACCTGTCGACCAACGCCGCCTCGGCGAACGTCACCGCGATCTGGCGGGCGCACAAACGCGGCGCGTTGTTCGCCAACCCGTGCTTCACCCAGATTCACCCGACCTGCATCCCCGTTCACGGCGAGGGCCAGAAGAAACTGACGCTGATGAGCGAGAGCCTGCGCAACGACGGGCGCATCTGGGTGCCGAAGAACACCGGCGACGCGCGTCCTCCGCAACAGATTCCCGAGGACGAGCGCGACTATTTCCTCGAACGCAAGTATCCGAGCTTCGGCAACCTGGTGCCGCGCGACGTGGCCTCGCGCAACGCCAAGCAGGTCTGTGACGAAGGGCGCGGGGTGGGACCCAGCAAAGTGGCCGTCTATCTCGATTTCCGCGACGCGATCCAGCGCGACGGCAGGAAGTCGATCGAGGAGAAATACGGCAACCTGTTCCAGATGTATGAGAAGATCACCGGTGAACACCCCTACGAGTCGCCGATGCGCATTTACCCCGCGCCGCACTACGTGATGGGCGGCTTGTGGGTCGATTACAACCTGATGAGCACGATCCCGGGCTTGTTCGTGCTGGGCGAAGCCAATTTCTCCGACCACGGGGCCAACCGCCTCGGCGCGAGCGCCCTCATGCAAGGCCTGGCCGACGGCTATTTCGTCATTCCCTATACGCTGAGCAACTACCTGGCAAGCGCTTCTCTGCCTGCGGTGACGGGCGACGAGCCGGCATTCCGCGACACCGCCGCCGAGGCCGTCGAGCGCCAGAAGAAGGTCCTGGCGCTGCGGGGCAAGCGGCCGGTCGATTCCATCCATTCGGAACTGGGCCGCGTGATGTGGAACCAGTGCGGCATGGCGCGCAACGAGGCGGGGTTGAAGGACGCGCTGGCGCGCATCCCGGCCTTGCGCGACGAGTTCTGGAAGAACGGTCTCGTGCTGGGGTCGGACCAGGACCTCAACCAGGGTCTGGAATACGCGGGGCGGGTGGCCGACTACATGGAATTCGCCGAACTGCTGGTGTGCGACGCGCTGATGCGCAAAGAATCGTGCGGCGGTCACTTCCGCGAGGAAAGCCAGACGCCCGACCACGAGGCCCAACGCGACGACGCGAACTTCTCCTTCGCCGCCGCCTGGGAGTTCACCGGCGTCGGCAAAGAGCCAACGCTGCACAAAGAGCCGCTGCAATTCGAATACGTGAAGCCTGCGCAAAGGAGTTACAAGTAGGTCCGTTCGGCCCGAACGGACCCGCCCCGGCCACTTTCGCCTTTTCTTTGGCCGAGAGGGGCCGTGTTAATAAAAGTTAAGCCGTCATCTTTGAATTGTGGCGGCGCTATTCAGATTCTTTGCATTATAGGGACCGTAACCGCGAGGAACTGCGGATGCGCTTGCTCTGGCCTCCTTTCCGGTGCGGAGGGCGTTCGTTAATAACGGAAGGGCCGTTAACCGTTAATAGCGTTCGCGGTCCAGTGGCCGGGCTTTGAGAGGCGCTTCTTATGCCGATCCGCATAACATGCCGAAACGAATGGGCGACGAAACGGCAAGCGGCTGAGACAAAACGGCTTATCGTGTATTTGGCGGACAAACCGATGGTATCTTATACCGGCAGGAACGCCATTCCCCGCATCTTATGCGGGTCCATCTAATGTCTTAGAGCTTATCTATAAATAACCATGACCTTGTTCAAGACAATCATAGCCGCCGCCAGGGCGCTCAATGCGTTGTATGAGAGGTCGGTCTTCTCATATCTCGGAAGGAGTTTGCGGAATCGATTGAACCAGGAATGCGCCAGT
>JAPLSS010000006.1 GCA_026398515.1 Candidatus Sumerlaeota bacterium
CGGACGACTCGGCGGGGCAGACGCCCCTGCAATCCGCGAAGACCGATGCGGAGGGTCACTATCGCTTCGATGGGGCGGAACTAAACGGCGCATACCGCGTTCAGGCCGCCAAAGAAGGGTTCCTCGGAAAAAGAGCGGCGATCCAGATCGGGCCGGATGGGAAGACGTATGGCGACCTGTGGCTTGAGCCGGCCCGAAAAGATCCCGCGGTCATTCAGGTGGACACGTCCGACAAGAAGCCCGTCCAAATGCAGTTCGGCTTCAATGAGTATGTGATCCAGCAAACTCCCTATCATCCATTTAACGAGCCTTCGTACGTCGAAGCGCTGAAGCATTCCGGCGCGAATATCATGCGTTTCCCGGGCGGCACGATCGCCAACTTCTACGACTGGAAGAACGACGATTTCATGACGGAGGCCATCCGGGCGGTCGACCCGAACAAGGCGGTCCCGCGCGACCAATTCGCAACCGAACAGGAATACGCCGATATGGTGGCGAAGTTCACGAAGTACCTGGGCGAGTACATCAAGAAAGGCGCGCAATGCCGCGAGGCCCGCGGACGCTACGGATTCACGGACTTTCTCGACATGAGCCGCCAGATCGGCGCGGATATTTACTACGTCGTCAACATCCAGCTGGCGCCGGGAGGCGTCGATCCGGTCGACTATCTCGCGGCCTGGATGCAGAAGCTGAAGGACGACGGCGCGCCCGTCAAATACGTGGAACTCGGCAATGAAATCGTGACGCCGAAGGGCGCGGCGAACTCGCAGGCCATTCTCAATGGCCTCTACGACCTCGACCGCTACATGCAGGTGGCCCAGGCGGCCTCCCGCCGCGTTAAGGCCATCTTCCCCGACGTCAAGATCGGCATCCTGGCCGACGGGCTGGGCAACAAAATAGGCGAGGAGCCGAACACAATCGACCTGATGTGCCGCAAGATTGTAAGTAACTATCCCACGGATTTCTACGATGCGGTGGTGATGCACACATACTTGCGCATCAATGACAAAGAGGAAGAAGACCCAGGAATTCGAAAGGACAAAGTCTTCGCCATCGCCAACCAGACCGTGAAAAACTCACTCGACCACTGGCGCACGGTGTTTCCCGGCAAGGAAGTCTGGATGACCGAAACGGGCTTCGTCGTCGGCACGCCGTACGACGAAAAGAACCTGCTGGGCTGCCAGTTTACCGCTCTGCTCGAAGCGGACTATTACTTGCGATGGGTGGACAATGACGATATGGCGCGCTCGTATGTTAAGTTCTATTCGATCTCCAACAAGCCGTCGCCCAAGTCGTGCATGTTCCGGAGCGCAGACGGGAATTCGATTATCCGCACGCCGGTCTCGTACGGGTATGAACTGGCCGCCGGCACGGTGCGCGACGCGTCGGAACGGCTCGGAACGACGGTCCAAAACAGCGGCGGTTGCGCGCAGACCATTCGCTCATGGGCTCCGGAGAAGGACGCCGCGGGATTGAAGGTCCCCGGGAAAGGGGAGGTCAAGAACGTCGACGTGACGGTGGACTATGTCTTCGCGCGCGCATTCCGCGCCAAGTCCGGCGGGGCCCTCCGCGTCGTGTTCATCAACAAGAGTCAGGCTCCGCGCGAAGCGCGACTGAAAATCGACGAAAAGCCGATCTCGGCCAGGCCGGTTCAGATGCGTTCGATCTCCGGCGGCCTGTTCGACAGGAATACGCTCGAAGAGCCGGACAAGATCATCCCCGTGGAACGGAAAATCAACGCGGGAGAGACAATCGAATTGCCGGCGTATTCGCTGGGCGTGCTGGAGATTGGCGCGGAATGAGCCGCGGCTGACCGCCGTCCCTCGAGCGGCCGGGTAGTTGAACTGGGTTGACGACGGATTTTTTCCCGGAGTCGCCGCGATCTGCCCAAGGAAACGTATGTGTATATCCGGGTCGACGGCATCTACTGCAACGTGCGCCTGGACGACGAGCGCCAGTGTTTGCCGGTGGTGATGGGGCCACGCGAGATGGGCGCAAGGAGTTGCTGGCGGTAGCCGACAAGTTCCGCGAGAGCGAACTGTCGTGGACGGCGGTGTTGGAGGACTTGAGGCGCTGCGGCGGAGGCGGATGGGAGTATTCGGGTCACGTCCCGCGAGAAACGGAGAGATCAACATGAAAGGCCTTCAAGAACCTTCTGCCGGGGCGCCAACAGGCATGTCAGCGCCTGCTTCCGCCGCGCAGACCCTTGCCGAACGGCTGGGCTTCGCGGCGGGCGATAAGGTTCTCATTCTCAACGGCGATGATCTTGGCGTAGGCCAGGCGATGAACGCTGCGACCTTCGAAGCCCTGGAAACGGGTCTGTTGACCAGCGCCACCGTGATGGTTCCGTGCGCATGGTTCCCCGAAATCGCCGCCTACGCGCGAGAGCATCCCGACGCCGATTTTGGCGTTCACCTGACGCACGTCAGCGAACTCAAAGGGGTGCGCTGGGGCCCGGTGGCCAGCAAATCGGACGTGCCAAGCCTGGTTGACCCTGACGGCTATTTCTGGCCTGAACGGCCCGCGTTCGCCGCGCACGCCACTCCGCAAGAAGCGGAGATCGAGGCCAGAGCGCAGATACAAAAGACGCTCGCCGCCGGAATCGATGTGACGCACCTGGATACCCACACGGGCGCATTGCAGGCTGGCGATCGATACTTTCAAGTCTATCGCAAACTGGCCCGGGAGTTCGATTTGCCCCTGCGAATGGCCTCGCAGGCAAGGCTGGCGAACGCCGGGGCCTGGCATCATCGGACGCAGCTGGCCGCGGACGGAGTTCTATGCCCCGACTACCTGATTCACGGCGGCCGCAAGGAAGGCGAATCGTTTCGGGAATACTGGAAACGAATGTTCACGGAGCTCAAGCCCGGGGTGACCGAGGCGTTCGTTCACCTTTCGCGGTCAACCGAAGAGTCTCAGTGCATGCTTAAATCCGCGAGGTGGGTGCCGTTGGCCCAGCGCGTAGAAGAGTATAAGTTGTTCACCACCGATCCCGAGCTAGGGGAGATTCTGGACCGGCAGGGAGTCAAGAGGATCGGATACCGCGTGATCCGCGAGTTGCAGCGGACATCTCGGACTGAGTCCAGCTCGCTCCAAGGCGGGAGTTTCTGATTAAGGCAGCTACATGGAACTGCGAAAGATACTTAACGATTTCGACGCGTCCGAGGCCTATGCGCTCTTCGAGCCACGTTGGCAGGAGTCCGTAGATACTTATGCGGAATTGCCGATCTTGTCCGATAATGATCTCCTGCGTGAGGCGTGCGCGTTTTGCGGCCTGGATCAAGTCACGACCGACCACGCGCTGGAATTCTCCCGTGCGATCGCACGGACGCCTGGCCTGGCGCTTTTGTTTTGGCACTGCCATCGGCTTGTTTATGTTGCGCACGAATACCCGCAAAGACACTTCACCCGCTGGCCGCTGTTTTCGCGGCTTGGCAAAGACGCCGGCGCCTTTTATCTCCTTCTGGCATTGAGCATCGTGCCGAGCATTCGCCTTCTTCACCAAGCGCGCGGCATCCCCGAGAGCGTTTCACGCGCCTCCCTTTTTGATGTTGCGCTCAATGTAAGGCGGTTCAGCAGGGTGCGCCCCGGATTGACAGGGATACTACCCCGGGGATTGCATTGGTTCCGACGCCATGCGGGCGGGGGACTGCTGCGGATTGACCGTCTGGAGTATATCATCACGCCGTTTCAAGGCACGGTCACGGTGTTGCGGCATAGGCGTTCCGGCGCGACGCTTGCGCTCTCCCAAGCCGGCATCGCGTACCAGGCAGACGGTCTCCGGCCAGTGGTTCCATTGCCGGGCGGCGCCGTCCCGGCGGGGGGTTTTGTATCCCAATACGCTGAAACGGAGGAGCATATATCCGGCAATCCGGTCTTGCCCGTCGGTGTCGTGCTGCGCGACCCGCTGGCGCTTGTTAAGTCGGCCTGGGAAAAGAGGCTTTCCCCCGGCGCTCCCGTTCTGGAGATGCACATCCCCGAAGGCGGCGGCATGGGGCTTGACGTCTGTTTCAATTCCATGCGGCAAGCCATTGATTTCTTTCGGCGCTATTTCCCGGACCAACCCTTCACCTCCATTGCCATGCAATCATGGATTCTCAGCCCGGACTGGGAGCGGATATACCGTCCTGACGCCAATTTTGTGCAGTTGCAGCGAGAAGTGTATCTCTACCCTTTGCCCAACGATGGCAAGGTCCTCTATTTCATTTTCGACCGGGACGACGTGGATTTGAAGACGGCGCTGCGCGACACGAGCCTCCGCCGCGCGATACTCGATCACCTCGGAAGGGGCGGCATACTCAGAAACGGCGGGATGGTCTTCCTTGTCGACGATATCGAGCGTTTCGGAACTCAACAGTACCGGAATGGCTCGTTGTTCCTCGGTCTTAAGGCGCAGGACCGTGCGGCGCTGGCCGAGTATGACATTGCGATCTGGCGGGAGAAGTAGAGTATATGTCTGCATCCAAACCGATCATCGCGGCGCATATCGATTTGAAAGGATTCCCGCCGCTGTGTGAGCGAATGCTACATATCCTCGATCTCATGGCAGCGACCGAATACAAGGCCGTTGTCATCGAGTGGGAGGATATGTTTCCATGGCGCGTCGATAAGCGTTTCCGCTGCGAAACCGCCTATACCGAAGAGGAAGTCGCTCGCATTCATGAAAGGGCCGTGTCGCTGGGTCTGGACGTTATTCCGCTGGTGCAGTGCCTCGGGCATATGGAAACGCCGCTTCGGCTGGCCGACTATGCGCACTTGCGCGAGGTTCCGTGCGAAAGCGGTTCGCTCAACCCTCTTGCTCCCGGCGCGCGTGAGCTGGTGGAAGAGATGCTGGATGACGTTCTGTCGCATTCTCCCACGCTTCGTTACGTCCATCTCGGGGGTGATGAATCGTGGGGTTTCGGGAGTCATCCCGACACGAAACGGTATGTCGCGGAGCATGGCGCAGGCGGCCTCTATCTTCATCACGTCGAGCCGCTGTTGAAGAAGCTCGCGGCGCGCGGCATCCGTCCCATCCTCTGGCACGACATGATGATTGATTGGGATGACGAATCGCTGAAGCGCATTGGCGCGCAGGCTGATATCTGCGTGTGGGGATATCACCATCACCCCGACACCACTAGGAAGCACTGCGCGACGAAGCATATGAAACGCTTCCATGAGAACGGCATCGCGATGTGGGCGGGCGGCGCGTACAAGTGCAATGAGGCCGGGCCCTTGCCGCATCCTTCGTCCATGGACGTGCCCGACCGCGCGGTCCGCTATGAAAACGCGCGGGCTTGGATCGAGGTGGCGGAGCGTTTCTCGTTTGTCGGGATGATAGCCACCGGCTGGGGGCGGACGAGCACGGATTGCACGCAATCCGTGCCGATTGACGGCGCGCTGGACACGCTGGTGGGACTTGGACTGGCCTTTTCGCACGGCGCCGTCCCATCGGCGGAGGAGATTGGCGCGGCGCTTGAGCGCTGTGGCGAACGCGAACGGTTTGAGCGGGTTTCGGGAGCGCTGACGCGCATGAGCGCTCAGCGAACGGCAGCATGGAGCACGATCTCGAACATCGAAGAGATGGTGGCCACCGCCCGCTTCGATCCGAGACGGCGTGGTTCGCGGACTCTTCCGCTTCGGGTGGCCACGCTCAACAAACAACTCGCGGCGCTGAAGGCGTCGGCAGCCGACTTCTCCGCCGCCTGTGCGGACGACACGGCGCTAATATGGCGCGAACGCTACGCGGCCGAACGCATCGAGCCCATCGAACGCGCCTACGAACGGTTTGCCAAGGAAATCGAGCGATATGACCGCTATGAAGGATAATCTTCAAGAGAGTTCTTGTGTGTTGGGAAGGAGCAAGTGATGACAGGGAAAACGCCCTCCCATCGACCGAATCTAATCATGCTGCTGACCGACGACCAGGGCTATGGCGACATGGCTTGTCATGGGAATCCCGTGCTTTCCACGCCAAACACCGACCGGCTGCATGCGCAGAGCATCCGCTTCACTGATTTTCATGGCTCCGCGATGTGCACCCCCACGCGGGGTCAGCTGATGACCGGCATGGACT
>JAPLSS010000923.1 GCA_026398515.1 Candidatus Sumerlaeota bacterium
GACCCAGTACCTCGGCTTCGCCTACGACGTCTACGGGAGCCAGTTCGTCCAAAGGGGGTGGAACGGAACGATGTGGTTCCCTTTTGGTTGGTGGACGCGCGCCGGGCAGTTGGACGTGGGGCAGACCGGGGCTTATTTCGCTTGGATCTCCTCGCAGTGGCCGGACGGGCAGTGGGAGCCGTGCCTCAACCCCCAGGCCCTGATCGTCTATAGCGGCGCGCCGCATACGCCCTCGGGCGCTTGGGTGGAGGACAAGGGCGGCGGGGTCTGGCGATTACACTGGAACCCGGAGATCTACGGAACGTGGCTCGACCAGATCGCCATCTATCAGAACGGCGTCGGCTGGATCGCCCCGCTCGACGGCCCCTCCAGCGCGTATCCCCAGTTCTCTCCCTGGACGTTCCTCGACTACGGCAGCCTGGCCTACGACCTCGCGAAGGGCAACTTCTTTAACGGCTGGGCCGACCTGACCCTTCCCCCCGGCGGTTCGTTCGTCTTCTTCCTCAATTTCAAAGCCTGGGACGCCGCCACCGACGGCCCGTTCACCTTCGCCGCGGGGAACTAACCCGAATTCCCTGCCATGCGCGGTTGCTGGGAGCGCGGGTGGCCTCACCCGCAAGGAACCGCATCGGATTTCGATCTATGGCGGGTGAGGCCACCCGCGATCCCAGCAACCGCATTCTCTCTGAGCGCGCCGCGCAAGCACGAACGATCAGCCAGCCACACGGCGGGACGCGCCCCTCGGCAAGGCTTTCGACCGCCAGGGCCCCATCAAATCCCTTGATTTTCCCCGCCGCCCTCGGAGAAAAACGCCTGTCACACATCCTCCGGGGAGAATCGCGCATGCCACGTATCGCCTTCATCGGGGCGGGCAGCTATGGCTTCACCCATCGCCTGCTCGTCGACATCCTCAGCTATGAATCGCTCAAAGACGCCGAACTCGCCTTCATGGACATCGACAAGACGCGCATGGAGCGCACGCGCGTCGTCGTCACCGAGCACCTCCGCACGCAAGGCTACACGAAGACGCCGCTCTTCACGCTGAACCGCAAGAAGGCCCTCGAAGGCGCCGACTTCGTCATCGACCTCGTCAAGGTCGGCTTCTTCAAAGCGTCGGTCATGGACATGGAAGTCCCGAAGAAGTTTGGGCTGAAGCAGACCATCGGCGACACGTGCGGCATCGCCGGCGTCTTTCGCGGTCTGCGCACCATGCCCTTCTGCATCCAGTTGTGCCGGGAGATCGAGGAGGTCGGCGCGCCGGGAGCGATGGTCCTCAATTACACCAACCCCCAATCCATGCTCGTCATGGCCGTGGCCGCTTCGTCCAAGGTCCCGTTCATCGGCTTGTGCCACAGCGTCCAGGGCACGACGCGGACGGTGGCCAACTATCTCGGCCTCCCGTATGAGGAGATGGCGTACGAGGCCGCCGGCATCAACCACATGACGTGGATCACGAAACTCGAATGCAAGGGCAAGGACGTCTACCCGCGCCTGCTCCGGCTGGTCAAGGAGCGCGGCATTTACGGCCATCGCCAGGAAGGCAGCGACCACATTCAGCCGTTCCTAGGGCCCACCCGGCTGGACATGCTCCTGCGCGTCGGCTACGTCGTCACCGAATCCAGCGGCCATTTCGCGGAATACGTGCCGTTCTACATGCGCAACGCGGAGCTGATCGAGAAATACCGCCCCGCCATCGACCAATACCGCCAGAACATCGCGAGAAAAGAGGAGACCTACGGCCAGCTCTACGAGCAGGCGAAGAAACACCAGTTGCCGCCGATGAAGCGCAGCGTCGAATATGGGTCGCAGATCATCAACGCCGTCGTCACCAACCAGCCGTGCAAGGTCTACGCCAACGTGATGAACCAGGGCTTGGTGACGAACCTGCCCGAGGCGTGCGCGGTCGAGATCGCCTGCCTGGTCGATCGCAACGGCGTGCAGCCGTGCCATTTCGGCGATCTGCCGACCCCGCTGGCGGCGATGTGCCGCATGGACATCAACGTGCACCAGCTGGCGGTCGAGGCGATCCTGAAGCGCAGCCGCAAGAGCGTCTACTGGGCGCTGATGATGGACCCGCTGACGCATTCCGTGTTGACCATCGACCAGATCGAGCAGGTCGTCGACACGCTGATCGACGGACAGATGGAATACCTGGGGAAGTATCTGAAGAAAGGAAGCTGATTCGGTTCGTAGCGTAGGCTTTCCAGCCTGCGCGCTGTCGGGCATCGTCCGCCATTCCAAAGCGCGCAGGCTGGAAAGCCTACGCCACAAACCGCACTGAACTACGTGCACACCGATGTACTGGAGACACCCATGAGACAGTTCCGCGACTCCATTCTCACCTTGGTGGTCGAGACGTCGACCAACCTGCCGGCCGACGTGCGCCGCGCGATCAAGGCCGGCGCGCTGCGCGAATCGCCCGGGACGCAGGCCGCGCAAGCCCTCGAGGTCGTCAACCAGGACATCGACATGGCCTGCGCGCAGCACGGCGCGATCTGCCAGGACACCGGCATGCCGACCTTCGAGGTCGAGTGCCCGCGCGGCGCCGACCACGTGGCCATGCGCCGCGACATCGAATGGGCGGTGGCCGAGGCCACGCGCTTGGGCAAACTGCGGCCCAACAGCGTGGATTCGCTGCGGGGGCGCAATTCGGGCAACAACCTCGGCTCGGGCTGCCCGATCATCCACTTCGCGCAATGGGGCCGCGACGAAATCCGCGTGCGCCTGATCCTCAAGGGCGGCGGCAGCGAGAACACCACGGCGCAATATTCCCTCCCGGCCGAACTGGAGGGCGTGGGGCGCGCCGACCGCAACCTTGACGGCGTGCGCAAGTGCATCCTGCACGCCATCTGGAAGGCGCAGGGGCAGGGCTGCTCGCCGGGCTTCCTGGGCGTGGCCGTGGGCGGCGACCGCGCGGGCGGCCTGGCCTTCGCCAAGGAACAGTTGTTCCGCCCGCTGGACGACTCCAACGGCGACGCGGAGCTGGCGGACCTGGAGAGTTGGGTCGTCGAGAACGCCAACAAACTCCAGATCGGCGTCATGGGGCTGGGCGGCTGGAACACGGTTCTCGGATGCAAAATCGGCGCGTTGAACCGGCATCCCGCTTCGTTCTTCGTGTCGGTCGCGTACAACTGCTGGGCGTTTCGGCGGCTGGCCGTGTGGGTCGATCCGCGGAACGGCGCCATCGCGCACTGGGAGCAGCGCGCGGAGAAGCCCGAGACAATGGCCGCGCGCGAGGGCTTCCCCACGACCGGCCGCGAAATCGCGCTGGCGCCGCCTCTGTGCGAAGAGGCGGTCCGCTCGTTGCGCGTCGGCGACGTTGTGCTGCTTACGGGCCTCATCTACACGGGGCGCGACCAGGTTCACGCCTACCTGATGAAGAACGAGTCGCCCGTCGACCTGCGCGGGGGCGTGATCTATCACTGCGGCCCGGTCATGCTCAAGCAGGGGAGCCGATGGCGGGTCGAAGCCGCCGGCCCGACGACCTCCATTCGCGAGGAGCCGTACGAGGCCGACGTCATCCGGCGCTTCGGCGTGCGCGCGATCATGGGCAAGGGCGGCATGGGGCCGAAGACGGTGGCGGCGCTGAAGGAGCACGGCGCCGTCTACCTGAACGCCATCGGCGGGGCCGCGCAGTTCTACGCCAAAGCGATCACACGGGTGCTCGGCGTCGATTTGCTCGAGGAATTCGGCGTCCCCGAGGCGATGTGGCGCCTGGAGGTGGTTGATTTTCCCGCCATCGTCACCATGGACGCGCACGGGGAATCGCTGCACGCCGCCATCGCCGAGGCGAGCAAATCGCGCCTCGGCGAGCTGGAGCAGGCGAAGAGGCCGTGAGGGGACGATCGACGCGCGTTGAAAGAAACTCGGCGGTTGTCGGAGCGACCCGGCGGGACGCGCCCGTGATAGGCGCGCTCCCTTATTCGTAGTGGATTCCCACCCGCGATTCTGAAATCATGCGTCGCTGAACTCTAAAAAGGAGGCTCTCATGAGCCCGACATCGCGCATTTCCGCAATGGTCGCAATGACAACGTTTGTATTGTTATCCTCCGCCCTGTCCTCCCTGGCGGCGGAGACGGCGCCGGCCCCGGCCAACGACGCCCAAGCCCTTCTCAACAAGGCTTACGACACGATGTCCGCCGCCGGGACGTTTCACGCCAAGATCGTCCAGTCGCTCAAGGATCCCAACCACGACATGACATCCGAAGGCGAGGTGTGGTTCCAGGCGCCCGACAAGCTGCGGGCCGAAATGAAACAGGGCGACAAGCAGATGGTCCTG
>JAPLSS010000710.1 GCA_026398515.1 Candidatus Sumerlaeota bacterium
CCTCTTCCCGCGCGAACGGACGCTGCAAGCCGAATCGCTGGTCGGCCCCGGATGGCTGAACCTGGCCTCGCGCGCCGAACTCGGCAGCGCTGGCGCCGCTTGCGGGCCGGTCGTTCTGTGCGGGGATTTCAACGCCTTGCCGAAGTCGCCGGTTTGCCAGACCCTCATGCGGTTTCTCGAGGACGCGCAGGAAAAGATGGACAACCACCGGCCGAAGAGCACCTGGTTCGGGCGCTTCCCGTTCGGGCGGATCGATCACGTGTTCGTGCACCCGTCGGTGGGCGTGGAGCGCGTGCTCGTGCCGCGCACCTATCTCACCCGCGCCGCCTCGGACCATTTGCCGCTGGTGGTCGATCTGCGAATGCCGTAACACGTATTTCACCACAAAGGCGCGAAGACACAAAGAACAAGACTTCTTTGTGCCTTCGTGCCTTTGTGGTGAAAGATGGCTGTCTCCTACTTCTCTTCGCCCAGGAACGGCAACACGACCACCGTCGTCTGCCCCGGCGGGAAGCCGGCCAGGTCTTTCGGCGCGCCCCACCGGGCGTCCTTCTCGCGCACGACCTTGTCCCAGCCCTTGAGGAAGGCGTCCACCCCGCCGATCGGCAGGCTCGGCGTGTCCTCCGTCTTGAAGTGCATCGGGATCAGCACGCGCGGCTTGAGCGCCTTGGCCACCGCCGTCGCCTCCTCGGGGCCGACGGTGAAATAGCCGCCGACGCAGATCATGAGGATGTCCACCGGCCCGACCTGCTTGACCTGCTCCTCGCTGAGCGGGTGGCCGAGGTCGCCCGTATGGACCACGCGCAGGCCGCCGATCTCGTAGAGGAAGATCGCGTTCTTGCCCCGCTTGGCGCCGCTGGCGTCATCGTGATAGACGCCGACCGTGCGGATCTTGACGCCCTTGCCTTGGTAGTCGACCTTGGCCCAATCGGCCCCGCTCTTCGTCAGGCCGCGCAGCACGATGGGGCTATCCTCAGCCATGTCCACGTTGTTGTGGTCGAAATGCTCGTGGCTGACGGTCACGATGTCGGCCTTCAGCGGATGGACGGGATAGCCGACTTTCGCGCCGAACGGGTCGATCAGAATCCGGACCTCTTTCGATTCGATAAGAAAACACGACTGGCCGAGCCAGGTGATGAAGAAAAGGATTTCGGCGGCTTCCATGGGCGGAAACCCTCCTTTCGTCGCCGCGCCTTGCTCTGACGGCGCGCGCGGATTGTGGCGCCATTGCCGCAAGGACAATGTCAGCACGAACGGCCGAAACGTTCAAGGGCGGAAAGCGGCGCGGGCCGTGGGGGGGTGCATTCGCGCGGCGGCGGACGCCGTGGCCTTCCAGAATCCCTTGACGCAGGTCCGGCCGCGCGTCATGTATTGATTCGCTTTTCCCCCCGCGCCGGAGTGGCGGAATTGGCAGACGCGCTGGACTCAAAATCCAGTGAGGGGAGACTCTCGTGTGGGTTCGATTCCCACCTCCGGCACCAGGAAGCGGCCCGTTTCTCACGCGTTCCCCGCAAGAGGCAATTGCAGAAGTCAGATGCTGGTGAGTAGCGCAGGCGTCCTCGCCTGCATTTTTCCGCTTATCCCTGCCTGCACGCCAGGACGCCTGCGTTACTTCGAACGACTCTTGCATTTGCCTCTCAACTCTCGTCAAAACCGCCCTTTCCTTTGTTCCGGCGCCGTGTTGGCCGGATCCCTGCGCGCCTTGGTCGTTGCTGCCCGCACCTTCCAGACGGCATAAATGAGCAGCATTCACTCTAACCGCCCGCGTCGCGGCGCTTTCGCGTCTTTCGGGCCAGGCGCGTCGCCGCGTCCTTGGCCTGGTCCGCCAGAGTCCGCCACCACGGGGCGCGGGGCGTCTCGGCATGGCCCGTCGTCGGCGTCATTGGCGCGCCCTCCGCGGTTGGGCGCCCCAATAGTTTCTCCTGGATCGCATTCAGCGGGACATCGAGAAGACGCGCCTCCGGCGGGGCGAGACGGTCTTTCTCCGCGTTGTCGGGGGCGAGGCGCGGCTCATCGACCCAGGCGCGCAGCGGCTTCATCAGCGCCGAGGCGGTCAGATGGCGCATCACGTAATGGCGCCCCTTTTGGCCCAGCGAACGCAACGCGTGCGGTTGGCGCGCGGCCGACTGCAGGATCTTGGCCAGCTCCTCCGGCTCGCCCGCCGCGAAGGTGAAACCGATGCCCTCCTCGCCGAGGATGTGGCTGATCTCCGAGCCCAGGGCCGAGGCCACCGGCAGGCCCGCGGCCATCATGTTGACCAGCCGCCGGCGCGCGCCGAACAGCGTTTCGTAGTGCTTGCCGTCGACGCACAGCCCCAGGTCGCACTCGCGATAGATCGCCGGCAGCCGGTCCAGATCGACCCATCCCAGGAGGTGATAGCGCGCGGCATTGGCGCTGCGTTCCACGTCGGCGGCGAAGCGGCGATAGGTGATCTCGTCGCGGCCGTCGACCTGGCCGCCGGTGGCGACAAAGTGGATCTTCGGGTTGAGGGCCATCGCTTTCTCCACGCCGGCGAACAGCGCGTCGGCGTCGACCCAGGAATCGAACGAGCCGCTCCACAGGATGGCGCACGCGTCGGCGGGCATCTCCGACCGGCGCAGCGCCGGGTGGGTGGCCGCGGGGGGCCGGGTGAACAACGGATGAATCGCGTGCGGCGTGTAGTGCGCGAAATGGTATTGCGCCGTCCAGCGGTTCAGCCGCCCGACGGCCGCCAGTTCGCCCAGCAGCGCGTAGAGATGCGGCATGGAGGCCGTGGAAAACTTGTCGGCGCGCAGGAGCGCGTTTCGTTCGCGCTCCCAGGCCTCGGCCAGCCGCGTATCGTCGCCGCGCATGCGGGCGTTGACCTGCGCTTCGACCATGGGGAACTCGCCGAAATCGACCCACAGCGGCAGGCGGCCGCGCAGCTGCGCGCCGACGTGGGCCGCGAGCGAATCGACGGCCACCAGGCAGGTTGGGCGGATGCGCTCGATCGCCCGGCCGAGCGCGTCCACGGCCTGGTCGGCGTCGGCGTTGGGCAGCAGGGAGTAGCGAAACCCGTCGCAGGAGGCCGTGCGGATTGCGTTGCGCGGGGCCGTGCCTCCGTTGCGCGCGTCGGCGGCCGGCAGCGCGAACAGGTGAACCGTGTGGGGCGAATCCACCAGCGGACGGCAGACCTGCCACGTGCGCAGCGCGCTTCCGCACGTGCGCCTCTGCCCGGGCTCCGGCAGCGGCCCGCTGCCAATGACCAATATATTAGGCATTATTGATGGCGTTTCCATGGAGAAGGATAAGACATAAGACGCTTAGCTGCTCTAGGCCTTTTCGGTAATTTCAAGTCCCGCGCCAAACCCATCGCGCCCCATTCTTCTCAAAGCGCCGCGTCGCCCTCAAGCAGTTTTTCCCCGGCGTCCAGCGCGGCCCGCGGCGTCAGGTCTTCGAGGCACGCCAGCCGCCGCGCGTAGCGGCATTCCTTTTTCCAGCACGGAATGCACCCCGCCGATCGGACCTGCAACGCGATCGATCGCCTCCAATACGGCCCGTTCCGCACGGCGTCGGAGGCGCCGTACAATCCCACCGTCGCAACGCCCAGCGCGGCGGCCACGTGCGTGGCGCCGGTGTCGCCGCCGTAGTACAGCGCCAACCGCCGCAGGAGCGCCGCTTGCTCGCGCAACGACGTCGGCGGGGCCAGCAGGGCGGAGACGCCGTTTGCTAGCGCGAGCGCATGCGCGTCGGCGGCCATCGCGCGCTCCGCCTCTGTTCCCCAAAGGAAAACGATGCGCGCCTGCAACCGCCGCGATAGAAGCGAGGCCAGCTCGGCCCAATGCCGCGTCGGCCAGCGCTTGGTCGGCCAGCCCGCGCCGACGTTCAGGCCGGCGACGCGTTCGCCCGGCGCGAAGTTCCATTCCGTCCAGATCGCCTCCGCCTTCTGGAGATCGGTTTCCGGAAGCGGGATGTGGGGAGTCGGCGGCGGGGCGTGAATGCCCAGCGGAGAAAGCAGGGCGACGTTTCGTTCAATGACGTGCGCGGCGCACGACGGGGGCGTGACTTTCCAATTTGTGAACAATTTACTCAGCTCAGCGCCCTGGCGGTCGCCGAACCCGATGCGGCGCGGCGCTCCCGAAAGCCACGCGACCAGTCCGCTCTTGGTCAGCCCCTGGAAGTCGATCGCCACGTCGTAGCGCCGGCGGCGCAGCGCCTGGAAGAACGGGCGCATCTCCGGGGCGAAGCTTCGCCAAAACGCGCCGCGCCAGCGGCGCTTGGGGATGACGTGGAGCGCGTCGAGGTCGGGATGGTTCTCCAGGAACGCCGAGGCGAAATCCTCGACCACCCAGCCCAAGGCCGCCTTCGGAAACGCCCCGCGCAGCAGGCGCAGCGCCGGCAGCGCGTGCACCACGTCGCCGATGGCGCTCAGCCGCACGATCAGGATGCGCTGCGGCGGCGGAAGCCGTTCTATCGGAGTCGGGCGAGGATCGATGGCCATTGACCGATTTCCATACCTAATGCGCAATTCAATAGCAATGGCCGATTGCCGGATGTCGATTGCCGATTGGCTGGCACGGCGTCTCTCGTTCCGTGTTTCTCGTTTCTCGTTGAACCGCAAGTCAGCGCCGGACGGCGGATGTCAGAATACGGAGTTCCGCCTTCAGGCCGAATGCCGCAAACGAGAAGCCTGAGACGAGAAACCCGAAACGGGAAACGCCGGATCGTTCGCTCGACATTCGACATGGGGCAATGGAATTTGAGTTGAATTCCAGCCCGGCAAAGCCTATTTGAGTGCACGGCGAATCGATTGTCTGACACGCCGTTGCCGAACCTGATGAGCGGCCCAGCGCCGGCCGGAGCGCCCGGTGAATTTCCCCCATCGCGCCATTGAGAAACACCTG
Source organism: Candidatus Sumerlaeota bacterium (assembly GCA_026398515.1). GTDB lineage: Bacteria > Sumerlaeota > Sumerlaeia > JAPLSS01 > JAPLSS01 > JAPLSS01. The sequence continues at coordinate 4,863 of JAPLSS010000710.1, forward strand.
GCCTGCGTCGATGCGGCGATCTCCGCCGTTTTCGACTGCGAAAGCGCGTTAATCCGCGGCGTCGGCGCCTACCTGCTGGAATCGGGCGGCAAGAAGATTCGCCCGGCCATGACCCTGCTGGCCGCGCGCGCCTGCGGCCGCCCCGTCGACGACACGGTCATCCGCGTGGCCTCGGCGATGGAGATCTTCCACGTCGCCACCCTGTTGCACGACGATGTGATCGACCAGGCCGCCACCCGCCGCGGCCGCCCTAGCGTCAACGCCAAGTGGTCGGATGGCGTGGCCATTCTCATGGCCGACTTTCTTTTTGCCAAAGCCTTTGACCTGTCGATGGCCGACGACCGCACGGAGATCCTGCGCATTCTCTCCGCGGTCACCTCGCGCATGTGCGAGGGCGAGTTGTTTCAGATTGAGAAGGCTGGCCAGCTCCTCTCGCGCGACGACTATTTCAAGATCATCGGCTACAAAACAGCGCACCTGTTTTCGGCGTGCGCGGCCATCGGCGGGACCATCGCCGACGCCGCCGAAGACGGCAAGAGGCGCCTGCGCGATTTCGGCATGAACTTCGGCATGGCCTTTCAGATCACCGACGACGTGCTCGACTACCAGGCCACCGACGAGCGTTGGGGCAAGGCCCTGGGGTCCGACGTCGTCCATGGCAAACAGACCCTGCCGCTGATTTACACGCTCGAAGTGGCCTCGCCGCAGGATCGCGCCGAGTTGCTCGGCTTGCTGAACAATGGGCGCGATTTGTCGTTGATTCTTCCGCGGATTGAAAAATACCGCGGTCTGGATCACGCGCGGGCGGTGGCCGACGAGTTCGCCGGGCGCGCCACGCTTTCCCTTGAAGGCTGGGCCGCCGCCGATGGGGCGGTTCAAGCGTTGCGCGACCTGTGCGCCTATGTCGTTTCGCGTTCGTATTGATTCCGCCTTGTCCGAACCTTCGCGGTTGGCGTTCTTCCGCGCGCGAGCCAACGCGGTTTGGGCGGTGTAAGAGCGCCGCTTTTCCTGCCCCTGCAGACATTTGCGAAAGATTCTTGCTTGACATTTTTCCGCCCCCGTGTCTTGATTCCAGGATAGGGAGGTCGGTTATATCGCCTATCAAGGAGGTTCTTGATTATTCGCGGTTAGCAGGGTCGACATTCAACACAACGGCAAGCTTCTTAACCCCATGAACGGAGGTGTGAGCAACAGCCAATGAGATTCAGCGATCCGGTTGTCTGGATCGCGGGCATAGTCGGCTTGGGTCTCGGCGCAACGGCGGTTTGGGCGTTTTTCACATACTGGGCCAAAGGCGCGTGGAAACGGGCGCAGAGCGAAATGGAGCGCTACATCCGGCACCAGCAAGCCGCCAGTTCTGAACGTAGCGCTGCCTGGAACGAGCGGAACGAGGAAGCGTGAGGACGGTCCGAAACACGAACGGCGCGAAAGAATGGCGAAAAGCGCGAAACACGAAAAATGTGATAGGAGAGTCTTATGC
>JAPLSS010000885.1 GCA_026398515.1 Candidatus Sumerlaeota bacterium
CGACGAGATCGAGACAGGGCGGAAGACGATTGAGTATCGTTTCAACCCACGCCCGCGCACGGCGGGCGACTCTCCAGCCATAAGGGCTGGCAAATCAACATGGTGGAGCGCGGTTTGCGCGAACCTGTCGCGCGGAGGCGCCGAGCAAGCGGTCACAGCCTGGGTCATCGCGCATAACCTGAACTCCCATGCGGTCTTGAAGCCTGCGCGGAGGCCCCAGGGAAATCTTGGGCGCTTGGGGTCCGCGCTGAACGGTCAGACCATCAGAAACCCCGCCGGGTCATAGGCGGGCTTGGCTCCAACGTGCTCAACCCGCCGTTGCCAGTTCTTGCCGAGGAAATAGAATCGCAGACTGTCCTCCTCGGCCTTGATCTCGGACACCAACCGCGCCCGCAACGCCGTCCATTGCGCCGGCTCCACCAGGCACTCGAAGACCGAGAACTGGACGCGCTGCCCGCAATTCTCGCACGCCTTGGCCACATGGCGCAGGCGCTTGCGGCCCTCCGCCGTCTCCGTATTTACGTCATAGGTGACAAGGACAAGCATCGGAACCCCTCACTTCCACAGGAATGGCGGGTAGCCGTCGAGATCGCCCCTCAGGTGGCGCGCCAGAAGCATCGCCTGCGCATGGGGAAGAAGTCCGATGGGGATCTTCTCTTCGAGGAAGGGGTGCTGGATTTCCTCCTGCTTGCGCTTCTGGTAGGCGACGAGAACCTCTTTGCGCGTGGCATCGTCCATATACACCGCCCCCGTTTCGCTCTTCTGGAACCCCTTGCCTTTGACCTGCTGGAGATTGACCAGAGAAAGAGCCAGACGGTCGGCAAGGAACGGCCGGAATTCCTCCATCAGGTCGAGCGCCAAACCTGGCCGTCCCGGGCGTTCGCGGTGTAGAAAACCGACCGCCGGATCGAGTCCAACGCCCTCCAGAGCCGCTGCCACGTCGTGCGCCAGGAGAGTGTAGAGGAACGACAATAAGGAGTTCATGTTGTCCAGAGGAGGGCGGCGACTTCGTTCGCGGAAGAAGAAATCCTCTTTCTGGACCGTGATCAGATGGTCGAAGATGGCAAAGTACACATTGCCGGCCTCGCCTTCGCGCCCACGCACCAGATCAAGTTGCAGGGGGTCGCGCAGTTGGTCCAGCACGCGGCCGAGGCGCGACGCGGCATGGCGCAACGCTTCGGCGCCCTCGGCGTCGGGCTTCTCGCGCGCCGCCCGCTGAACGACGGAGCGGCAGTTGGCGATCTTGGCGGCCACCACGGCGCAGGCCAGTTCGGCGGAAGCCCTCTCGTCGTCAGCGCGGCGGTATTGCTCGCGGCGCAACAAGACGTTGCCTGAAACCGGCCCTTGGACTCGCGCGAGGAACCGTCCGTTCTGGCTCATGAACGAAAGCGCCACCTGTCGCTCGCCGCACAGGCCCATGAGCGCGGGGCTGGCCCCAACCTGGCCAAAGCAGACGATGGAGCCGAGCGTGTGGATCGGCACGCGCAGTTTGGTCTCCTTTTCAACGCGGACGAGCACCTGGTCGCCCTCGCGCGCTAGGTAGGCCCCTTTGGTCGCCACATAGAGGGTGTTGAGCAGGCGTTTCATGGTTGTTCATCCTCCATGGCGCGGAGAGTCTGATCGAGGTACTGCCGTGCGCTGCGGCCTCCGCGGGCGAGGCGCGGCAGACAGCGGTCCAGCAGGGAGCAGTTCTCGCACTTCTTCTCGTAGCGCGCCGGGGGCGTGCGGCCCGACGCGATGAGCGCGTGGAGTCGCCGCGCCGTTTCCTCCGTCACCTCGCGCAATGCTTCGTCGAGGGCGACCTCTTGGCGCCGTCGCGGCTGGCCATAGAATAGCGCGCCGCGTTCGACGCCAATGCCAAGCATTTCCTCCAGGCAGATGGCTTGCGCGCACAGCTGGATTTCGTCGCAACGGCCAGACTTGGGCCGTCCGCGCTTGTATTCCACGGGGAAAGGGAGCCACCGGCCCCCGACGTTCTTGAGACGCGCGCCTTGCTCTTCGTTTTCGGGCCGACGATGGAACTCGACGACATCGGCCATCCCGATCAGCCCCAACCGCAGCGAACGCAGCCGCACGCCGCGGGCGATTCGCACATCGCCGCGCGATTCGGTTTCGCCCTCATGGGTCCGCTCGTGCAACACCCGCCCTTCGGCGGTCAGAACGTTTTCGTCCCACAGGCTTTCAATATGAATCAGCGCGCACTGCCGCTCGCAGAACGCCAGGTGCTGCAAGGCGGAGATGGGAAGAAGGTCGTCTTCGTCAAACATGGCGCGGGCCTCCAAACAAGCCGCTTGAGAAGGTCGCCTTGGCCCGAGGCGACCCGGGTCCAGCCCGGCGGACTGGACCTACCATTCGAGGCAGTCCTGCCCGCGCGTTCCCGTGGAGGCAGGCTTCATAAGAGTTCGTCCATTCGGAAGACCTCGACGCCAGGCGGCAATTCTGATCGAATCCTCTCGGCCGTCGGCAGGTCACCGTAGGCTCGTATCGAACGCGGAGCCTCGACATGAGGGATCTTGCTTTCTACGAGGTCGAAAAGCTTATGCGCTGGGGCGCAGCCAAGCTTTGCCTGCTGGGCGCGTTGCGTTTCGTTGGTGTCGGTGCCGACGTGCTTGAAGACGAATGTATATTCCGGATGGACGGTCATCAGACCCTTGCTGCTGGAGCGGTCGTGTTCGTACATATTGAGGATCGCTTCCCAGAGGAGTTTCAGGTCGTCTTCGGAGAAGCCCGTTCCGCCATGCGCCGGCTCGGCCAAGTTGGCGCTGATGAAGCCCTTGCCGACGTATAGGCCATAGGGAATAAGCGACTTGCGGCCCATGGTGCGAAGCTGGTCTTCGGGCTGCTCGTCTTCCCATTTCTTGAAATCCACGGATCCGATCTTTGGTCCCTTGATCTCATTGTCCGCAACAGCCATGCGCGTTATAGATGCGTCCAAAGGCAAGATCGAATCCACGGATTTGGCGAAAGCAACCTGCACGGGCCCCCGCACCTGCCCCGCATTGGGGCCGGTGCTAAGAACGGCACCAAATGCCCGAATATCGAAGAACCGCGCGCACAACCACGCCTTTGCGGCCTCAGCTTTATCCTTGGTGGTTTTCCACTTCTTGCTCTTCGCGTCAAAAGGCGGCATACCACCAGTCTGTTCGTGTGCTTCCGCAATAGGCCGATTCAAGTTTGTGGCATGCTCTACAAAGATACAATGAGGCGACTTGTTCTCATGCTTAACTTGCACGTAGTTCCGAATTCGCCGCTTGATGGCGACATCCGAAACGAGGCCGCGCATGTCCTGCGGGTCCATGCGCGGGGCGTTTCCCGCGTCGGGGTCTCCGTTGGGATTGCCGTTCTGGCAGTCGAAAAGGAACAGGAACTCGTAGCGGTTGGCGATGGGGTTGCTCATGGTCATTCTCCTTTCGGTTGGTTGTCGCCGTGGGCTTCATTCTCTGCCTCGGACTTGCGCGCTGCCTTCTGCTGATAGTAGCCGAGCGCAAACAGACTCTGTTCTTCCAGGGTCAGAGTCCTAGGCAGCGTGTCTTTGATGCGCCCCCAGATGGCGGCGAGGCGTTGTTCGTACCAATAGGCAAGGCCGCCTTCGAGCTTGTTAAGGTGGAATTGGCTGCCGCGACCGAGGCGGCCCAGGATGAGCGCAGGCGTTGCGCTGGCAGCGGCATAGTAGCGCTGCACAACGCCCGCTCCCACGTCGCCCAGCGCGGCGTGCTGCAAATCGGCATACACCGCCATCAGCCGCCCACAGTGATAGGCTGGATGCGGATGCTCCTCGTTGAGATAGGGCTGCATGCTTCTGTCTCCTTTCCGTATGTGATAGGCCTTGAATAGCCCCATGCGGGCATACAACAAGGATAGGTTCCTTGCTCGGTTCCTCGATTGATTATCCAGCGCATCCTCGAAATCGCCGGAAAGCATGAACGCCTGATGAAGCGGCACGAGTCTGGACAGCACCTTGCTCGGAATGGGAACCTTGCTCGAGATTGCCGCGTGCCACAGCTCTGATCGCTCGCCACCGACAGGTTTGATCCAATCCGCATATTTCTGTCCCGGCTTTAGCGCTGGAAGCAGGCTCGTGATGACTCTCTCGATCTTGGGCGATTTCGCCGAATGATCCCCGGAGATGTTCGTAACTTCCAAGGCTTCGAACCAGGCAACGATGCTCTCTGCCAGTTCGCCGAATTGCCCCTCGACCCATTCACGCGCCACCATTCGCCCGGAATTGGCGGACAGGATCATCGCATAATATTGGTAGTTCGCCAGGTGGGAGAGCCTTGGATTCTCGCCAGACTTGAGGGAATCGAGAAACACCTTCGCAAGATGGAGCGCATCCCTCTCCTCGTTTTCCTCATCCGTGAACTGCTTGAGCCAGGACAAGTCAAGCGAGTCGTCAAGCAAAGTCATCGGGTCTTCCTGCTCTTCCACCTCCGTTGCTCCCGCGTACCAATGGACAACCTTGGCTCCTGCAAGCTGCTGGGCATGCTTCTTGATGAGACTATTGAGTCCGGCCCGGTACGCGGCCGCCATGTCTTCGGACACGGCTGCGTTTTGCGACTGGGTCAGAAAATAGGAGTTAAAGGACTCCTGCTTGAAGCTTGCAAGGAAGTCCCCCATACCCAAGCCGCCGACATCCGATAGGCCCTCGATTGGCCAGTGAGTCAAGACGGGACGGGCGAATTCCCCCTTCCCAAAACATCGCATGAATTCCTTGACGGGAGACTTCGCGGTGGACTGCTTGCGCGGTTTGCCCTTCCTGGCAGACTTCCTGGCTAGCAGCGATAGGCGAAACCCGCGCCACCAGTCGCGCCAGGCATCGTCCTCGACAAGATACGTTGGCGTTCGTTCGGCGATGGCAAGGGTTACGCCATCGGTCGGTTTTGCTCGTTGCGCGGCAAAGGCCTCTTGAATTGCAGCCAGCGATTCGGCCGAGTCCAGCATAGTCGCGAGTGCCCCAAGTTCCTTCATAACGTCCGCACTCTGGCGCAGCAGGGAAACGAAGAAGTTGTGCTTGGCTCTGGCTTTTGGGTCCCGGGAAAGGTCACCGTCCTTGCCGAACAACGCCACTACTTCCACATTGTCCACAAGATAATGGCGGCATCCTGACCCACCGGCCTTCATTTCCGGCTGCGTGAGATCGGGGCAGACATTGAAAACCCGACCACGGTTGTTCTTCTCGCCGGGGTCGCCGAGCTCCTGTACGTTGAGAAAGCGCCCTTCCCTGTCGCAGACAATCGCCCATCGCACGGTCTTCGGTTTGAAGCCGGGTTCAACGGTCAAGCCGTGGGATTGCGCATAGTCGATCAGGAGATTAAGCATCGGGGACCTCCGCTTCGGGCTTCAGGACCGCCGGGCTCTCAAACTCGGGGACTTCGAGAGCACCGCCTTTGATCATAGCGCGAAACAAGGAGATGAAGGGGCGCTGGCCTTCCATAAGAGCCGTGCCCGGGCAACGCAGATCGAAGACATCGTAGAGCATCAAACCCAGGTCTTGAGAATAGCGCACCGGCTCGCGCAAATCGTCGCCGTTCTCTCTCAGTTCGAAGTAGGCAGGGAACTCGCGGCAGCCCAGACAAGGCTGATGGAAGCATTTGCCAAAGCTAGCCCGGCGGCGGAACTGCGATTCAAGCGACTGCTGTTTGTTCTCGTGGCCGGGGTAAGGGCGTATCACAGCGGTTAGGCGGTAACGCACATTCTTGAGCGCCATGGTTTGGCGCTGCGTGCGGCCTTTCTCGTCGGTGCCGAGCAGATCGCGATCCCCATCGGCGAAGATCGGCGTCGGCGCTTCATCGCCGGTCATCCACCTCGCCACTGCAGCTAAGTTGACCTTTTCCTTCACTTCGTTTCGTCGGAGGGCGATGTAGGCCACAGGTTCGAGCATCTCGATCTTTCTGATCCGCCAGCGAAACTGCGCTTGGGTCGGGTCTTTGTTGGGCTTGCAGTAGATGGCGTCGAAGATGCCGCGCGCCGCGCTGGGCGTCATGATGGGGTAGCTGAAGCGCTCCACCTTCAGTTCCGGCCGGGTGAAGCAGGCAAAATCGCCCCAGACTTCAAGCACTTGTGGTTTGGGGTTCATGCGGGCTGCGCTCCTTTCGTCAGATATTCCACGGGTCCACCTCGTTCGGCGGCTTGAGGCCGAGGAGCGGATCGTAGTCCTTAGGATTAAGATAGACAAACCAGTCTTCGGCCTTTTCCGCGCGGCCGAGGGGGGCGGGGTCAAGGAGGTTCCAGACAGGATCGTCAATCTTCGGACGATAAAGACTGACTGTGAGGGGACGGGAATCCAGAACCCATTGGCGCGTCAAGCGGCCATCGGATTCAAGTCGGCCCTTTAGAGTCTCGAAGAGGGCGATCTCCTCCGCATAGGGGACGAGCACGTTGATCGACTGTCGGTCGATCACGCGGTAGTGCTTCGCAACGTCGACGAATGAGCGGCGTTGCAGGGCGTCGTCAAGATCGGGATCGAGGAGTGCGGCGCCGGTCAGGTCGTAGAGCATGCGGAAATACTGATTGAACAGATTCGGATCGGCAATGTCGATAGCGTCTTCCGGAGATGCTCCCCTCTCCTGAGCGCCAGTCTGTTTGAGGCGGATGAGTGTCAGAGTGGTTTCCGCTGCTTCTTTGTACCCACCCGGCGGATAGAGGAATTCCCTCTCGCGAGTCTTTTCCGGAAGGAACACGACCATGCCACTGGGTGGAGATCAAGCGACACGCCTCTTGTGCTCCTGGAGCTAAGCGTCGGCGGACCTCTGTCAGAACTCTCTCGCGATGCGCGGGACACATGCTGGTGGACAGATGAAACAGACCGTCTGGTCCGACGCGCTTACGCACTCGCTCGGCGAGTTCCCTAGCGTGGCGCTTGAGGTTGACGACGCAGAGCGACCGTGAATTCCGGTCTTCCGCTAGTTCATCCGCGATTGAATCCCAGGTGCGGCTCTGGGCGATCTGCCAGCAGATGTGAACGCGCCGGGCGCGTTCAAACAGCCTCTGTGTATCGTGGATGATCGGCTGCGGACGCCATCCTCCGGCCGCGTATTTTTTGACCTTTTCGTTCAGGTGATCGAACGCGGGTTGGGTGGCGGTAGAGAAGACGACCGTGCAACCGTAACGGTCGGCCAAGCGCGAAAGCGCCGCCAAGGATGGAACGGCGATCCGGGTCGGGAGCGTCTGGACTTCGTCAAACAGAATGACGCTATTGGCGAGGCGATGAAGTTTCCGACATTTTCCTGGTCGGTTTGCGAACAGCGACTCGAAGAACTGAACGCTCGTCGTCAGGACAAGTGGCGCGTCCCAGTTCTCCGCCAACAGGCGCGCCGTTCGTCGAGCCACCTCCTCGTTGTCGCGGTTTGATTCCTTGTCTTCGTTCCTCTTTTGGATGTCCGCCAGGCTATGGTGTTCCAGGACGTAGTGAGAGCCGAAGTGGGGCTCCAGGAGGCGCCGGTAGACGCTCGCGGTTTGGTCGATGATGCTGAGGAACGGGACGATCATGACGATGCGACGGATGTGGCGATGGACTGTTGCGTGCTTGAGCGCAAATGCCAGCATGGCAAGCGTCTTGCCGGCACCAGTCGGGGCAGTGAGTGTGAAAAGCCCCGGGGGCGATTCGGATCTCGTGAGACATGCGTCGAGAAGGTCTTGGCGCATGTGTCGCACGTCTTCGGATGAACTGGCTTTCTCCTCGAGTTCGGCCAGATACGACATGACGATTTCGAGAGCTTTCGCAGGTTGAAGAGCCGGGCCTTTGGGGCGGTATGCCTTGGTTCCGTCGGCCTTTCCCTGGAAATGCGCCTCGGTCTCAATGAAGTCGGCATCCGCCAGCGCGGAGAACAGCATCCGCGCGTCGAGCATTCCTGACGCAGGTGGCGCTTGCGGATCGTAAGCTGAACTCTGTGGCGCAAGCGGCAGCCCCACGCCACTTTCCTGCATTCGATCCAAGAGTGTTTGGTGGTTGGACTCTGTGAGTCTCAGTTGTAAGGGATGCCCTTTGGGATCCGAAAGCGCCTTCAAGTCGAAGCCGAGTCTGAAAGAAGATGCCCCAAGCGCGCCCTCTTGCAATCCGATATGGTGCCCCTGAATGGCAAGCGCCGCGGCAACGGCGTGTTGTTTGAACATCCCGAGCGCGACAATCGCCCCCGTTGACCAGTGGTCGAGTTTCGATTCCTGATTGCGAAGACGCTTGAGGAAGAGCTCGCTGTACTTCCCCAAGTCATGGAGCACACCCGCCAAACGCGCCTCTTCCTGCGCCCCGAAGGCTGCGGCATGACCCTCCGCTCTGTCCGCGACGAGACAGAGGTGCTCCTCTAAAGGTTCGGATGAACTGCCGGCGTCATTAGGACCGTGCGCGTAGTAGCTCGTCATGTTGTAATGCTTTTCCTGCCGGGTGCTTTCCGGCGGCCAGCGCGGCGCCAAGGCCGGAATGCTCGATGGCGATTGCCTTCCCCCGGAGTTTCTCCTGGAATTCCGGCTGATACTTGCCGAGATCATGCCACAGGCCGGCCAACCGTCCCCACTCACCCGAATCAAAGGCCGAGGCGAAGTCGGCCGCAAAATCGGCTGTTTCCCAGAGGTGCGCCTCCAGGGGTTGCCACTTGGCCGGATCGGAAGAACCTTCGAGACTGCGCGCAAAGCATTCAACTTGCCTCATTGGCGGCTCCTGGTGGACTCCATGTTAGGACAGCCGAAACCGGTCTAAGCGCCATCTATTCGTTTCTGAAAGGCCAATCCGGGAATTACAACGCATTACTACCGTAGCACAGGACCAACTCGCAAATCAAGAAATTGGCGGGATTCGTGAAAGATCGGCGACTTGAGCGCCAACGGGTTCAGCTACCCGCTTCGCTTACTGTCGCGGACGAGAAGGGCGAGCGCCGATGGCCACGACAGCCTGGCGCGCGGCATTGCCCCCCAAAGGCCGTTTGTCGATCTCATCTCCCGTCTGTTACCCCGGGTCTCCAACAACTCGCCCGCCCGCACGGCCCTGGGAGGCCCGTAGAAGCCGTTTCCCGGGGTCTGGACCCCTTACCCGACCCCCCAATGCCGTCTCGCCCCCCGATGCGCGATCCTGGGGCTGTATCGCCTTCTCTTGTGCGGGTCCGTGACGAAACTCACTGCGCCTTGCTCTCGGCCTTCCGCTCTTCGGCCAGGTTGACGGCTTCCGCCCCGCCGGCCATCATCGCCTGGATCGCCGCGCCGATGGCCGTCTGCCGAGAACGGTCCGAGGGGTTGAGACTTGCGGCTTGGCCGCCGCCCAGGCGTGGTTCCGCGGGAATCTGTTCAGATCGCCCCACTCGCGCTTCTTCCCCGGCCTATCCCGCCCGACAGTCCGCCGATCCTCATGTCGTCGAATTGCCGGTAACCTGGGATTGCGGAAATTCGGAATTGGCGTCTGGTGGCGTATTGGCCGCGCGTTCGGTCCGGGGCAGACCATGCTTCAGACGGGGAGGATTCGGATGCGGGTCTTGTCCAGGGCGAGGTCGTAGGAGGGTCCGCCGCGTTCGCGTCGGGCAGCCAACAGCCGGCGCGCCTGGTCCAGCCCGGTCGGGATTCGACCGGAAGGCGCCTGACCCGCTCCCCAGGCGCGGGAAAGGGCGCTCTTTTGTGTCTCCACTTGTTCGTTCGGGCGGATGGAGGTCGGCCGTTTTCTCCACGATTCGCTCTTTCTGTAAACCTAACCATTCCCATATCGGCGTAAAAAAAAGTAAGAAATCTATTGACATGGTATATCTGCCTTTTGTATAAGGGGTTTCGTTCGGATTTACGGCTTTTTCTTGCGCGTTGAATCTGTGCTGGCGCGTTGTCCGACGCCGCCCCTTATAAGGCCCGTCGTCATCTCCCCGGAACAAAGGCGTTCCAACCGGGAGGCCGCGCAGTGGGTTCCAGCAGCAATTCCCTCCTTTCGTTTCAAACACCTGTGCGGTTAGGTTTATTCACGCCCAACCGGATCGTCCCGGCCTTTGGCCGGCCCACCAGCTTCCGCAACGTCAGCGGAATCAGCAGGGAACCATGTCGTCATAGGGGGCCATCCATGCATCCGCGTTCGATTATTCTACTTGGTGTGGCGCTTGTCGCAATCCACCTCTGGCGGCTTGAACCGATGGCGCAGGCCGGCACTCCGAGCATGGAGGTTGAGGGGGATTTGACCGTCCAGGGGTTCACCCGAATGTACAGTCAGAGCAATGTCGTTACGAGCGCCATGGGTCATGGGTTTTGTCATTACCTGTCGGGCACGCCGGGAGCGGCGCTCTATACGCTCGTGGGTCAGGGAACAGATTCAGGGGCCGGAGCGGGAATACTCGGACTCGCCAACGGAACCGGCCACCCCTTTTCGATGGTGCTTCAAGGCAACGGCGAGAGTTGGTTCAACGGAGGGGAGGTGACCATCGGGGATCCTGCTTCGAATGCCGTACACACTCACATCCATAATAATGGAGTATCATTCTACAGCCCCCCTCCCTATTCCTCCAGCGAAATACAGACCGGCCTTGGATGGATGAAGTTTGACGTTGGAGGGAGTCCGACGATGACAATCAGCCCTGGCAGAGTCGGTATAGGGCCAAACGACGTTTGGCCTAGCCAGGAGCTGGACGTGGACGGGGCGCTAAGTATTCGAGTAACCTATGATACCCCCACTCCGGTGGCTGGTTCTGCCATTTTCTATGTGCAGAACGAGAATGGCGAGGACCGCATGTGGATTCACGAATACAACCGCACGGCGACTCGGCTCAATTCGCACGCGGATCCGCGGCAGATCGATCCAGAAGCGGTATGCTCGATGGGCGATCCGTCAATCACGCTGCCTTTCACATTCCAGCATGAAAACAATATTATAGGCAAAGGCGCAATCGTCGATTTGGCGAAGATGGCGCAGTATGTTGAAAAGAAAATGCAGGAAGAGCTCGGGGAAAAGGGCGGCCGATTGGTGTACGTCTACGACCTCCCTCCCGAGAAAACGATTACGGCCACGGAATGCGAGGAAGAGGAAGTCCGACGCCAAGCCGAAGAGATTGCCGACCGGCTGAATTCCATGCCCTGGATCCCGGTCGATCTCGGCGCCAATGGGGCCATTCCCCCGGAGGCGCTGGAGGAAACGCCGGAGATGAGATCGGAACTCCAGGAGGTCCCGGTCAAGGAGTCGGTGATCGACTATGACGCGGGACGCGTCGTTGAGGTCGACAGGACGCAGGTGCAATTGGTCCAGGTCCCCACCGGCAGAATGACGAAGAAGCTCAAAGAGGGCTGGAAATTCGAGAAAGGCGCGCTGTACCGAAAACCCACCATGGACGACATCGACATCTCCAAGTTCGCCAAGCCTGTTCCGCCACTGCCCCAGTGGGTTTTGGACCGCATCCCGCCGTCCGCCCAAGGCGTCGCTCAGAGTTCGTCGGACCTCCTCGACCGGCTCAAGGACGCGCTGGTGGCTCTATCCGTGTCTTCCACAAAGAGCCTCGCCGCGGCTGAGCGCGTGGCAAGTCCATGAAAAGAATGAGGCAAGTTAATAGACCCGCGTTCCCCGAATCGTTTCCGGCATAGTTTGCCTGCTTCTTGCGCTCCCAGGCTTTTCGCTCTGGCCGCAGGAAGTCGAACCGAAGGATAAAGATCCCGAGCTCAAAGCCCTTTCCTCCCAGTTTAAGGCCCAGTTGAAGAACCGCGACTATTCCGCTTGCGCGGCCACGGTGGAGGAGATTCGCACGAAATTTCCCAACCTCAAGGCGATTGCCTGGCAGGAATTCCAACTTGGCCGCGCACTGGCCGATCAGGGACGCGGCGACCTAAAGAAAGCCGGACCGTACCTGGAAAAGTTCCTCGATGGAGGACCCTACGCCGAGCGGGACTGCGCGCCGGAGGCTCGGTATCACTACGGGCAACTCCTGGCGCGTGCTGGCCGTGTCGAAGAAGCCGAGGCGCTGATCGCCAGCGTGGCCGACACAGGCAACGCCCGAGTGGTCAATCATGCCTACCGCAAGGCCGACTCCCTCGGCCTGATCGAAAGCGAGCAGGACGCGCAACGCTGGCAAGACGGCATGGAACGCGCGAAAACCGCCGCTCAGACCGTCGTGGACGGCGGCGAAGCCTGGGTCAGCCAGGCCAAGAGGCCGTACTACCAAGCCCACCGCGCCCGCAAATTGAAGACGGCTCAGACCGCGATTCCGCATCTGGAACAGGACTCATCCGAGTTGGCCCGCAGTTTCGGCGCGCCGGATTCGTTTTTCACTCTGGGCCATCAAGGCCAGGCCAGCCAACGCAAGGCCCATCTCCTCTCGCGCGCCGGGAAGAGCCAGGAGGCCAAGGCGCTGTGGGAGGAGGCCGAACGCCAGCGCGCGCAGGCCCTGGCCGCCTTGCCCCCCCTGTCGCCGCCCGGTTCGTCCGATCCGCTCGATCCCAACCAACTCAAGGCTCGGGTGTCGCTGGGCATCGTGCGCTTCCACCTGAGCAACGAGGCCGACGCGAAGCGCCTCCTCGAGGAGGTTGCCGCCTATGCGAGCGACCCGCGCTGCGCGGACGATCCCCTGGCGCAACACACCATCACCGACGCGCAAGTTTGGCTGATCGCTTGCCGCCAATCCGAAAACTCGCCCCCGGCGGAGGTCGTCCAGAGTTTGCTGGACCTCTTGGGGAATCGCTTGACCACCATGGAAGAGACGACCTGGGCCTTTCAGCAGTTGGCCGGCTACGCGATGGTCGGCGGCGACACCCGCGGCGAAGCCCTGTATCTGCGGGATCTCGCCAACTCGCTGCCGCAGCGATCCGCGTGCGTCTCGGCCAAGCAGCTCCTTGCCGAGCTGTACCGCAAGGATGCCGCCCTCGAAGCCTCCCTAGGCGCCGATCATTCTCCCGGGTACGAGCGCATGGCGGCCAACGGAAAGATCGAGGCTGGGGCGGAGGAGGGCCGGTTCACGTTCAAGACCTTGTCGATGAAGCAACTGGCCGTTCCGTCCGCCCAGTGATCGCCCAATCCGAGGAGAGCCAAAATGGCTAAACGCCTGATGATGCGGAAAGCATGGTGGTATTGGGCCGTCGCGGCCTTGACCTTGGCCGCCTGGTGGGTCGCACGGTCGATCGCTCATGCGTGCCCGGACCCATGGATCGTCTACGGCGACCAAAACGGCGCCCCCCTGCCCAATGGCCTGGTCCAAACCGCCTATGCCGCCGAAGAGCCGGGGACACAGGGCTTCACGGTGTGGAACGGCGAGAATGGAAGCATGCAGTTTACGGTTTCCGTAGACGGGGCCTGCAACTGGCTTGCCCTGGACACACTCGGCGCCACTGTCAAGACGGATAGCTCATCGGGTCCGCAGGACAAGAGGCCCTTCACCCTCTACTACCGATCGTCGAATCTGTCCGTGGGAGAGCACAACACCGTGCTTCACATCACCAGTCTGGTCGCCGATCCGACGGAAGTGCTCTTGGACGTGACGTTGACCGTGGTCGGCTTCCGAAACTACGGCCACGAGCCTGAAATGCGCTTGCTCATGCGGTGACTGCGGGCGAACAGGGAACGGAGTGCCGCCAACGCGCCCGATTTGCTTATGGACAGAGGTGATCGCAGGAGAAGGGCAACGCCTTGCCCTGAATTCATTGTCCTGACGATGACAACGGCCCCTGGAGACGCCCACGATGAAAAGAACCCCGAACGCTACGCCCCTCGCTCTGTGGCGCGCCGCTCTCTTGATGGCAATCCTCGCTCCGCGGGTCTCTCGC
Organism: Candidatus Sumerlaeota bacterium; assembly: GCA_026398515.1. GTDB lineage: Bacteria > Sumerlaeota > Sumerlaeia > JAPLSS01 > JAPLSS01 > JAPLSS01. The sequence goes on from JAPLSS010000885.1 coordinate 13,699, forward strand.
GCGTGTCCCGACCCGCCGGAGCTGACCCTGGACTGGGTCGGTGCCGCGTCGTGCACCGTTGAGCGGGGCGACGATGCGGTGTTCCATCTGAACCTCACGAGCACCGATCCGTTGGGGCGGACGCTTTGGTATTGGGTTGAGGCTTCGGATTGGGCTGAGGTCTCAAAGCCCAACGAGCTGCTGAGTAGGAGCCACGTCCGAGTCGCCTCGGGGAAGCTGGCAGCGACGGAAACCGCCGAGGTCGAGATCACCATCTCCACCGCCGACTTTGTAGAAGGCGGCGTTTACCAAGCGACGTTCGAGGTCACCGCGGCGCCGCCCAACGTCGTCATCGTGGGCGATGCGTCTCGCCAGTTCACCATCTCCATCGTGGGCCACGACTTGGCGATCCTGCGCGACGGGGTCAAAGCCAGCGGCATGACCTTCCATATCCCCTTCTCTCAAGGAAAGAACGACGCCTGGTACCGCGACCGGCTGCACTTGCGGGCCGGCGAGGTCGTGGACTATGACACGGTGGAAGCGTGGAATACAACGACCTCGCAATGGGAGTCTCAGTATGTGGAGGACTCCACCCACCCAAATCCGCAATGGTCGTTCAATCCGTCCGGCGTTCAGACGGTTGGCGCGATGACCATCAGTTGCACGTGGACGGACGACAATGATCCCCCGGGCACGCAGGACGACCCTCAGCCCGACTCCGTCACGGTCATCATCGACGACATGGCGGAGTCCACCGGCTACGCCGCCCCCATCGTCGAATGGTTCGACTCCGGCGGAACCCCGTGCGCCGCGATCGACACCCAGGGCAACCTCATTCTGCGGGGCACGCTCCACACGGGCCTCCCCTTGGAGGGCTCATCCTCCGACCCCGCCTGGCGTGTCAGGAACTCCTCCGCGAACGAGGTGGCTCGCCTTCGGCTGCAGCCGTTCCTGGACAAGCATTTGAGCATCGTCGGCGCCGTCAGCCAGACTTTCAAAAGTTTTGGCGCGCCGAGCTCCTATCCCTTCAGTCTGAACAATTCCTCCCAGATGGTGGCCGCCATCGACTCCTCGGGCAATCTCTACTTGCGCGGGTTCAAGATCGAAGGCGGATATGGCCCCGCGCTTGTTGACGACCAGCCATACGGGGGGCCGCCGGGACACGGCGCCACGTCCGACATAAGCGCTGCGGCTTTCATGACCTACGCCGCCCAGAAACAGATTGGCCGTCTTCCGGCGCTTGAGAGCGATCTGACCGATGCTGACCTAAATAGCTACCTCGATCCTACGGCGTACAAAGACACGTGGATCGGTTCGAACCCGGCCGGCAACCCCATCGATGAATCAGAGCTTCTAGCCAAACTCGCGTTCGCCTGCTACCTTTTGCACCTGGACCCGGTCGCCGATCAAGCCAAACTCGAACACATGTTCCAGCTTCTCTACGATCAAGTCTGGCAAGTCTATATCCATAGGATCGATAATAACACCTATGACCACAAACCATGGGGCAACAAGGGCATACGCAACCTGGCCGCCGAGGTGATCGCCGGCATGACGCTCTGTGGCGCTCCGAACGTCACGTTCGGCCCTCCAGAGGCGCCGCTCGTTTCCGGAACCGTCGGCAATGAGCTCATCGCAGCTGCGTTGCCGTCTCTGCGCAACGCCTTCGAGCACACATTCAACTGGGACACGCGGCGCTGTTACCTGGATGCCGAGGAGCGCGACCCGCTGGTCGCCGGCTACAAGGAGGGGTGGGAATACGGTATGGACTTGTCGGACCCCCTGATGGCCTCGGTCGCCTTCTTTTTCCAGCATCTCGCCCTTCCTCCCGACGCGGCAGACCCCGCCCAGCAGGCCGCCGACCGCGATTTCATCGTTTCGCGCTACCGCCAATTCGTTCGATACATCGCCGAAACTCAGACCCCCTGGGGCCGCTGGCTCTCGCAAAACGACAGCCGAGCGGTTTGGAACTGGACAACCGTGCGCGCGTTGTATACAATTTTCTCTGATGACGCCGCGCTTCGCAATCTGCTGCGCAGCGTCTACGCGCGCATGAGCGATCCCGTCTCCGCCGACCCCAACATCGCCCACAAGGGGCTTCTCTTCTACGATCCCTGGCTCGACGCCGCCCTGTTCGGCATGCCGGAATATCAAGGCGATCCCGATCCCTACCTGTGGACGGTCGAACGCGTCTATCCCAAGGCCGGCCAGCTCTTCCTGGGCGGCCCTCCCTACAACCCGGATACCCCCCTGCAATCGACCGACGCCGGCGTCTTTGGCGCGTTCTTCAATGAGGCGGGCTGGGATAGCGTCCATAGTGCCAGCAGCCACAGTCACGCTTACCACGTCGCCGCAAGTACAGAGACAACCGGGTATGTTGATCTGGTCTATGAACGCTGGGATGCCGTACGGAAGAGTTTCTTGAGTTCCGATCAAGTGACAACAAGGGACCCGGAGGACTATCCCGCAACGCCAATCGCTCCCGAGCATTGGGATGACTACACAGACGAATTTTGGATGGCCCACCTGGACGCTGCCCCCAGCCTGTCATACGACATTGACCCTCGGGAAACTCACAAGCGGCGGACGGACACCCACTTTGAGATCTTCGCTTATGGAAAAGGCCTCCTGATTGGCCCGGGGCGGATGCTCTATCTCCAGCACTCTCCATGGCCCGAGACTCCGGCTTCCGGGCATGACGACGTCTACCGGTACTCGCAACACGCCGAGAGTTACCCGACCGACCTATCGACGTCGGACGCCTACGCCTACAACCCCTACATCGACTGGACGGATCCGAGGGCCTACAACATGATGCGGGTCGGCGCGTCACCCAACGACGCCCGCTTCCCGCGAACTGTCGAGTTTGAGCTCGGCAGCCCCGGGGCTGATCGCGATATGATCGACAAGGTTCTCGATCTCGGCGGCGAAGACAATCCGCCGGCCCATCTCTACAAGATGCCATCGAATCGCTATTCGCGCTACGTGCTGTGGGGGCGCCGCCGGTATTTCATTGTCTGCGACCTCGCCACCGATTCCAGCCCCCAGTATCTGGAAGAGAGGTTTCACGGCAGAGGCAAACTCCTCTGCGATTTGAGCGTGCCGGCTACCCCAGTCTTCCTCTGGAAATGGGGCGAACGCTACGGGGACCAGCACCCACAGTGTCAGCACGAGCCGGAGTACAACGCCCGGGACTACGCCGTGCGCGACGAGCGGATTCGGCTCCTTGTGTATCCCGGAAACCCGATCCAGTCGGGCGGAACCGCCTGCACCGACTGGTCCATCGACTGGAAGAAGAGCGACACGATCAAGAACGGCGACTCGGGCGATCGGGATTTCTTTGAGCCGTTTCTCGAGAGCCACAATTACTACGCGCACGACGTGCTCACCCTCAAGACCCATTACGTGGATGAAACGAACAACCGCAATCAACACGGAATGGTCACCCTGTTTTGGCCTCAGAACACGGCTCTGACGAACGGCGTGGACGAACGTCCGGCCCTGGTCTGGACGTACCATCCTACAACCGGCAATGTCCTCGACGAGATCGACGTAACGGTGACCTACACGCAAGAGGGCTTCAATTTCACGGACAACTGGAAGTTCCCGTTGACCGCGGGGATTGAGGATTATGACGACGTCAAGGACTGATGGAGGGCATGACCATGAACCACAACCACGTATACATGGCGACGCGAATATCGCAGCCAACTTGGCGGTCGCCGGGAGCGCGGGCGGCCTCACCCGCATCCATATGGATCGTCGTCGGGCTGACTCTCTTCGCCTTCGGGGGGAATGCCCAAACGGTGACGCTGAACCGCCCGCTAGGGGATTTTGAGAGCGTTGGTCTCATCGGCGTTACGTCGGACGGCCAGACGGCGGTCTATCATGTGACTTATTCGGACACCGAACTCGATCCCTGGCATGCCAAAGAGTCGATTTAC